>CAYTOU010000048.1:0-12512 GCA_964439295.1 uncultured Oscillospiraceae bacterium | reverse complement strand
GCGTACGCGTTACTGGTTGTATGAGCAGCTTTGCACACTAACTCAAGCTAACAGCTAACCACTAACGGCTAACAGCTCTCCCGCCATCCGGCTCGCGCCGCCATATATTAAAGCGGGCGCGAGAAGTGCATTGGTGTTGTATGTGGCGTTTTTATGGTTACGGTGACCTCTCAGCCGCTGTGGCGGCAGCTCTCCTTTCAGGCGAGCCAGGGGCTTGGTTACGGCGTAACTTTGCACTACTTACTCACGCTATTCCCTAGTCCCTGTTCCCTAGTCCCTCTAGCGTAACCCCTCATTCTAACTCAAGCTAACCGCTAACAGCTAACGGCTAACAGCTCTCCCCACTCTTCAACGCGCTAATAACCGCGGCGGGATCGCTTGCGCCGAATACTGCCGAGCCGGCTACAAGCACGTTTGCGCCCGCCTCTATCAGGCGTGGCGCAGTCTTTACGTTTACGCCGCCGTCTACTTCTATGAGCATGTCATCTAGGCCGCGCTTTAAGCACATTTCCTTCAGATCGGACACCTTACGGTAGGAACTTTCGATAAGCTTCTGACCGCCGAAGCCGGGGTTTACCGTCATCAGCAGCACCATATCGACATCGTCCAACACGTATTCAAGCGTGCTTAGCGGCGTGGCGGGATTGAGCACTACGCCCGGGTGCTTGCCGCATGCGCGTATCTGCTGTATTACGCGGTTTAGGTGTTTTGTGGATTCGACATGCACGCTTATGCCGTCTGCGCCTGCCGCTGCGAATTCATCTATGAAACGCTCGGGCTGCTCTATCATCAGGTGCACATCGCGGTATGTATCGATGTTCTTAAGCGATGCCAGCACGCACGGACCGAAAGATATATTGGGCACGAACATGCCGTCCATTACGTCAAAGTGCAGCCAATCCGCGCCGCCCTTAAGCACGCGGTTTAGGCTATCGGCGGCATTGAGCCAATCCATTGCTAGTACCGATGCGGCTACCTTAGTCATACCTGTTCTTCCACCTTTCGCGCATTTCTTCGAATATCTGCTTATATCGTTCGTATCGCTCATCGCTCATTAGGTTTTCGCGCTCGCTCTTAAACGTGCAACCGGGCTCACTTATATGCGCGCACGGCGCGAAGCGGCAGCCGGTAATGTTATCGAACTCGGGATAGCCCTTTTGCACCTGCATGGGCTCCATAAGCGGCAGATCCAGCAGGCTAAAGCCCGGCGTATCGAACACGAATGTATCGTCGCCCACATCGATTAGCTCGACATGCCGCGTGGTATGCCTGCCGCGCTCGGTGCGGCGCGACAGTCCTCCCGTTTCCAATTCAAGTCCGAACAGCGTACTTATTATCGTGGACTTGCCTACGCCCGACTGTCCCGCCCATGCGCACGCCTTGCCGCGCACCATATCGCGCACCTTGTCCAGTCCCTGACCGGTGTATGAGCTTATCATACATACGGGCACTCCGCTCTTTTCGTATTGCGCGGCTATCGACTCCGCCATTTGCACATCCAAGTCGGCCTTTGATACTATTACGGCGGCGTCTATGCCCGCCATATGGCATATTATCAGCAGCTTATCCAGCATCATCAGATCGGGCTGCGGATTGCATGCCGCCACCTGCAGAAGTGCTATATCGATATTGGCAACCGGCGGGCGTTCAAGGCAGTTCTTGCGCTCCAGCACGCGCTCAAGCCAGCCATCCGCCTCGCTTTCGCCCGGCGTAAACTCGACATAGTCGCCCACTGTCGGCGTTATTTTGAGCCTTCTGAGCGAGCCTCGCGCGCGCAATGTGTACCTCTGCCCATCGCACAGCGCGGTATAGAACCCGCCCACTCCCTTTACAATGCGTCCGATCAATGCGTTATTCCTCCGCTATTCAAACAAAACAGTTTCCTCTGCGACCAGATTATCGCCCACGTACACGCGGAACACGCGCGAGCCGGGCGTTGAACGTTCTACATTAAGTGTCAAGCGCATAGAGCTGGTCGGCGCGACATCGCCGCTGTATACTTCTTCCTCGGTGCCATCCTCTTCGATTACCACGGCGCGAACCGTTATCGTGGGGTCTTCGGTTTCGACCGCGAACTTGACGTCAATCAACGCGGTATACACATCTGGCGGCGTTGTAAACAGCGTCAATGTGACATCGCTGCCCCTGAGCACACGCGTACCGACTGCGGGGCTTATGCTCATTACGCTATCCGCTTCGCCATCGCTTGACGGATAGTATACGCGCGCGGTTACGTTTAGTCCCAGCGCGTCCAGCTCCGCCGTTGCCTGATCCACAGGCTCGTTGAGCACATCGGGCACTTCCACGCTGGAGCCGCTTATCTCCAATGTAACGCCATCCGACGGCACTATCCAGTTGCCCGCTTCGGGCTCCTGCCCGACGACCGTTCCGGCCTCCAGCGATGACACGACCAGTTTTTCTTCCTTTATCGGAATGGACAGTTCATCCAGCTTGCGCACCGCCTCGGAGCGCGAGCCGCCGGTCAGCACGGGCACCATAACCATATCCATGCCCTTTGACACGGTCAGTATTGCGCGGCTGCCCTTTTCTATCGATTCGCCTTTAGCCGGCGACTGGCTTATTACCACGCCCTGAGGTATTTCGTCGTGATACGCCTCGATAATCGTAGTGCTTATGTCGTATTGACTTAGCTCTTCCTCGGCCTCTTCCTGCGTCATATTTACTGTATTTGGCATAATCACGGTATCCACGCTACCCGCGCGCGTCAGCACCAGCACCAGAATCGAGGCAAGCATAGCCACGAACGCCGCGCCTATCGCCGCGAAAGTCCATATGCGCACCTGCCGCTTATGGCGGCGTTTTTTACTGCGCTGCGGCTTATGGGTAGTACTAGTGGGCGTTTCGCCCTTTACGAAGCCACCGCTGGGCGCGCGCAATGCGTGCCTTAGGTCCTGCGCCATTTCGGCCGCGTTCTGATAGCGCCGGCGAGGATCCTTTTCCATGCCCTTTAGTATGACTTCCTCAAGCGCGGGCGACACGGCGGATTCGAACTGACGCGGCGGTATGGGCGCCTCTTTCATCTGCTTGACCGCTATTGCCGTGGGCGTTTCGCCGTCAAACGGCACGCGTCCGGTCACCATCTCATACAGCATGACAGTGACCGAATACAGATCGCTCTGCTCGTTTGCGGCAAAGCCGCGCGTCTGCTCGGGCGATATGTAATGCACCGAGCCCAGCACTTCACTGGTATCGATTGTATTGCCGGTATCCTTTTGCTGTGCAATGCCGAAGTCGGACACCTTAACCGCGCCGTTATCGGTCAAAAGTATATTCTGCGGCTTTAAGTCGCGGTGTATTATGTGATGCTTATGCGCAAGATTTACCGCGGCAAGAACCTCAAGCGTTATATTAATCGCTTCCTGCGGAGCGACATGCCCGCGCTGCGCTATGAATTGCTTGAGCGTATAGCCCGGCACGTACTCCATTACGATATATCGCACGTCGCCGTCATGACCGATATCAATCATCTTGATTATGTTGGGATGATCCAGATGCGCCACGGCATGCGCCTCATGCTCGAAGCGCCTTATGAACGCGGGATCGCTCATCAGCTCCCTGCGCAGCACCTTGACCGCGACATCGCGATGATGCTTTAAATCGGTCGCGCGATACACAACCGCCATGCCGCCCGTGCCGACTACTTCCTGAAGCACATAGCGGTTGCCCAGAATGACCCTACCGTTCATGCCTCATCCTCCCCGTCAAGCACCAGCAGTGCGGTAATGTTGTCCGTACCGCCGCGCACAAGCGCAAGATTAAGCAGTTCGCGCAGTTGTACATCCGGACTGCCCGCTTTAAGCGTATCGGCGATTTCGTCATCGCTGAGCATAGTGGTAAGTCCATCCGAGCACAAAAGGTAAATGCTGCCCTTTTCGCGCTCAAACGACGCGGTATCTATATCGACATTCAGCCATGTGCCCACTGCGCGCGTGATAAGGTTGCGGCGCGGATGTGTGCGCGCCTCTTCTTCGCTTATCTCGCCCATGTCGACAAGTTCCTGCACAAATGTATGGTCATGCGAAAGGCGTCTGAGCGTAGAGCCGTCAAACCTATACAGCCTACTGTCGCCCACATGCCCCAAATAAACGTTTTCATCGCTCCACCATATCGCGGTAAGCGTTGTGCCCATGCCCGAATAGGCGGGATTATCCTGTGCCATGCGGTATATGTCTATGTTAGCCTCTCGTATGGCCGCGCGCAGCATTTCCTGACCCGGCATTGCGCCGTCCAGTGAACGCTTGAGCGAGTCCACAGCCGTGCGGCTGGCTACCTCGCCCGCCAGATGTCCGCCCATACCATCGCATACGATGGCGAAGTTTTCGCCATGCTCGGGTATGAAGCAGCTATCCTCATTGCTTTCGCGCACAAGACCTTTATGAGTTACTGCATAGCATTTCATTTGGCATCCCCTTCTTGGGCAGTCGATTCGTTGCCTATATAAGCCCTGCGCAGCTGACCGCATGCGCCCTCGATATCATCGCCCATCTCGCGGCGGCGCGATACCGATATGTGCAGTCGCTTAAGCTCGTCCTCAAACGCGCGCATTTCGCTTTCGTACGGCGCGCGCAGGTCGCGTTCGGGCACATCGTTGAGCGGTATCAGATTGACATGGCACTGCATGCCACGCAGCCTGCTTGCCAGCTCATGTGCGCTTTCTCTGGAGCAATTTACGCCCGAAACCAGCGCGTATTCGAATATCACACGCCGTCCGGTCTTGTCGATATAGTTGCGGCACGCCGCCAGTATGTCGTCCATGGCGTACTTATTGGCAATGGGCATCGTCTTGCGGCGAACGTCGTCGTTGGGCGCGTGCAGCGATATGCACAGCGTCACCGGCAGTCCCTCATTAGCCAAATCGTATATGCGCGGCACAAGTCCGCATGTGGACAGCGACACGCCGCGCAGCGACATATGCAGACCATCCTCGCGGTTCATGAGCCTTAGGAACTTCATGACGTTGTCGTAGTTATCCAGCGGCTCACCGCTACCCATCAGCACGACATTGGATATGCGCGCGTCTTCGCCATCGGTTTCGTGCAGGTGGCTGTTTACCGCGATGATCTGACCCAATAGCTCGCCCGGCGTCAGATTGCGCACGCAGCCCTCAAGCGTTGACGCGCAGAACCTGCAGCCCATGCGGCAGCCCACCTGAGTGGACACGCAGAGGGTGTTGCCGTAGCTATAGCGCATGGTAACGCCCTCGATAATGTTGCCGTCGGTTAGCTCGTAGAGGTATTTTTCGGTGCCATCCAGTTTGGACACGACCGATTTGAGTATGTGCACCGGATTTGCCGGACCTTCGGCAGCCAGCTTTTCGCGCAATGCTTTGGGAATATTGGTCATGCCGTCATAGTCGACACCTCGCACCAGCCATTGATAGAGCTGTTTTGCGCGAAATGCGCTCTGTCCCATGTCCTTGAGTTTAAGTGCAAGCTCTTCCGGCGACAGGCTAAGTAAATCTTCCACAGGCAATCGCCTCCATTCCCTCACTTACAAAAATCATTTGCGCACCATGCGCGCGACAAAGAATCCATCCGTGTCGTTGCGGCAACCCAGCAGCGACAGCATGCCATCCTCTATGCCGCCTTTAAAGCACTCAGGCACGTAGTCGGATATATCGCATAGCATATAGTCCGGATGGCTTTGCAAAAATGCGTTTACAACGTCTTGATTTTCGCTTTTCAATATAGTGCAGGTTGAATACACCAGCACGCCGCCGCGCTTTAGATAGCGCGCGCAGTTATTAAGTATATTCAGCTGAATATTCGGCAGCTCTTCCAGCTCTTCTTGCGTGATGTTGCGCTTTATATCGGGCTTGGAAGCTATTACGCCCAGACCCGAGCAGGGCACATCGCACAGCACAGCGTCCATAGAGTATTCCCAATCGGCGTTGAACACGGACGCGTCCTGCACGCGCGGCTTGATCGTATCGTGTCCCAGACGCGAGGCGGTCGCGCGAATCAGTTCCACCCTATGCGGATGCAGATCGCACGCGTATACGCGTCCCGAGCCCTGCATTATCTCCGCCATAGCCGCCGCCTTGCCTCCCGGCGCGGCACATGCGTCCAGCACCTGCATAGCCGGCTTGAGCGCGAGTGCCTGTGCGCATATGAGCGAGCTTTCGCCCTGCACACTGAACAGACCTGCCTTGTAAAGCGGGTTGCGCTCCACACTGCCCATGCCGTATACGCGATACGCGCCCGGCACGCGCGACTTTTCGTAGCGCAGTTTGAGCTTATCCATGCTATTTTCGAATTCGTTCGGGCTCGTGCGCAGCGTGTTGGGGCGAACCGTTATGTACTTTTGCGGCTTCCACGCGAGTATCTTTTCCGCCTCATCCGCGCCGTACTGCGCGACAAGGCGTGCGCATACGAATTCGGGTATGGAGTACTCTATCGACAAAAATTGCTCTATGCCGTCTTCGCGCGTGGGCAGTTTCAGCTCCGAACGCTTGCGCACCAGATTGCGCAGCACCGCATTGACCATGCCGGTCGCGCTTTCAAATCCCAGCTTGCGCGTAAGGTTAACCGCCTCATTGCACACGGCATTTTCGGGCACGCGCGTGAGGTATAGCAGCTGATACGCCGATATGCGCAGTACATCCATGACGGGCGGTTCGGCTTCGCGTGACATGAGCTGACGGAGCAGATAGTCCAGCTTAAGCATGTTTTCAAGCGTGCCATAGAATATTTCGGTCGCGAGTGCCCTATCCTGCGCACTCAGATGCTCGGTTTCAAACACCCTATCCAGTGCGAGTCCGGCATACGCCTTATCGCGCGTAACCAGTCCCAGCGCCTTATGCGCGGCACGGCGCGAAGGAGTGCCGTCCGCGGGATGCGCCTGGGGTGCAGCATTGCCTTTATCACCATGCGGCTTTGCGTCGGAAGGCTTGCCCATCGGGCGACCGTACGGCTTATGGCTGCCGGGCTTTGAAGAGTCAAACTTCTTATGCGCGGGCTGCGCGCCATTTGCGCGCGGTGCGAAGGGCTTTTTGTCGCCATGCGCGTTCGCCGCACGCTTTGCACTGTCGGCGAGCGCCTTATGCGCATCCGCTTTACGTATATCGTCAGCCATGTTGTTCCTCCGCACCCAGTATAGTGCCCACGGGCATGGGCTTGCCGTTGAGGTAGTCGCGCACGCCCAGACGCTTCGCGCCTGGCAGTTGCAGCTCGGTTATGCTCAGTGCGCCCTCGCCGCACTTTACCGCGAGACCCATGCGCTTATCCGACAGAACCACACTGCCGCACGGCGCATCTTCCATGCCCTCGGGGCAGTCCATCGGCTGTGCGCGCCAGAGCTTAAGCACGCCGCCACCGTAAGGCGTATACGCGCCCGGCCACGGGTTTACGCCCAGAATCAGGTTTGCGATATCGCTTGCGGACTTTGTCCAGTCGATAAGACCGTCTTCCTTGGACAGCATGGACTGATATGTCGCGTCCTCTTCGTTTTGCGGTATGCGCTTAAGCGTGCCCGCTTCGAGCGCCGAAAGCGTATCGATAAGCACCTGCGCGCCTACATCGGCCAGGCGCAGTGTAAGCTCGCCCGCCGTTTCGCCCTTAAGTATTTCGACCTCGCGCCTTAAGAGCATATCGCCGGTATCCACACCGCGATCGGTATACATCGTCGTGACGCCGGTCACATGCTCGCCCGCCATTATGCAGCGGTTTATAGGCGCACTGCCGCGATAATGCGGCAGTAGCGATGCATGCACGTTAATAGTGCCCATGGGCGGTATTGCAAGCACCTTATTGCTGAGTATCTGGCCATATGCCGCGGTGACAAACAGATCGGGCTTGAGTGCGCGCAGCGCGTCCAGTCCTTCCTGCTTGCGTATGCGCTCGAACTGCAGTACATTGAGTCCCAGCTCCAGCGCCGCCGCCTTGACCTCGCACGGTGCCAGCTTGCCCGACCGACCGCGCGGGCGATCCGGCTGACACACTACACCCACAACATCATATCCCGCGCCCACCAGTGCGCGAAGAGAGGGCACTGCGAACTCGGGCGTGCCCATGAATACTATGCGCATGCTCATTATTCTTCCTCGTCGTCAAATATTTCTTCGATCATCTTGTCCAGGTACAGTATGCCGTCCAGATGGTCTATCTCATGGCAGAAGGCGCGGGCAAGCAGTCCGGTGCCGTTATACTCGCACAGTTCGCCCTTGCGGTTAAGCGCGCGCACAGTGACCTTTTCGGGGCGCGCGACCTTGCCGCGGCGGCCGGGTACGGATAGGCACCCCTCCGCGTCGATGACCTCGCCCGAAGAGGCGATTACCTCGGGGTTAATCAGCTCGTACACGTTGCCATCGCCCACGTCTATTACGACCACGCGGCGCAGTATGCCCACCTGCGGCGCGGCAATGCCCACGCCGTCATTTACGTACATGGTCTGGCGCATATCGTCAATAAGCGTAAGTATGCGCTTATCTATCTGCTTTACCGGACGCGATATCTTCCTTAGGGTTTCGTCGCCCTCTTTGACTATCCTGCGAATTGCCATTTTAAGTTATCCTCCAGTCATCACAATATGCTCGCCGGGCTGATCTCCAGCACCACGCTCGCATCACCCTTATCATGCGCGCGTTCGCTTTCCAGACGCGCCATGAAATCCAGCACGCCGTCCGATGGACCGCGCGCATACAGCTTTACAAACACCTGCCACCTGGTCATGCCGCGTATGAGCTTGAGCGGCGCTTCCATTGCGCGCATCTGCACGATTTGCTGCTTCATGCGCTCATCGCCGTCAAGGAAATCTTGAAATTGCTTTTCAAGCTCCTTTGCGATCGTTTCGACCCGGGTGGGATCGCGACCTTCAATCAATAGTCGCGCGATTATTGTATAAGGCGGATACAGACCCTGCCTGCGCCGTCCGGCTTCCTGCGTGAAGAACGCGCGGTAATCCTGTGCCGCCGCGAGCTGTATCGCGTAATGATCGGGCTCGTAGCTCTGCACAATTACCCTGCCGGGCTTATCGGCGCGACCCGCGCGGCCCGCCGCCTGTGTTATCAATTGGAATGTGCGCTCAAACGCCCTATAATCGGGCAGGTTGAGCGATGTATCCGCCGCAATCACGCCCACGAGCGTGACGCGCGGAAAGTCAAGACCTTTCGCAACCATCTGAGTGCCAATCAGCGCCTGCTTATTTCCGGTGCCGAATTCGTGAAGCAAGCGCGCATGCGCGTCCTTGCCCGACGTCGTATCGGCATCCATGCGCACGACTCCGGCGTTTGGAAAGAGCGAATTGAGCTCCTCTTCTACCTTCTGCGTGCCCACGCCGAAATACTTTATGTAGGGCGAACCGCAGCTGGGGCAAATGGTATGCGGCTTACGCTCGGCGCCGCAGTAGTGGCAGCGCAGTGTGTTGTCGTACTGATGGTAGGTCATTGTCACATCGCAGTTATCGCACTTTTCGACATAGCCACAGCTGCGGCAGCTGACGAATGTGGAGTAACCGCGCCTGTTCAAAAAGAGAATGGCCTGTTCGCCGGCGCTGAAGGTCTCTTCAAGCGCCTGTTTGAGTTCGCCCGAGAAAATCGAGCGATTGCCGCGCAGTAGCTCGCGGCGCATATCGACTATTTTGACGGACGGCAGTGCGCGATGGTTCACGCGCTCGCTCATCTCGACAAGCGTCAATCTGTTTTCCGGCTTAACGCCCGCCAGCGTGCGCATGTATGTCGCGACCGACGGCGTGGCACTGCCCAGCACAAGCACGGCGCGGTTTATCGCGCAGCGCTGCGCGGCGATATCGCGCGCGTCATATGACGGATAGTTGTCCGCCAGATAGCTGCTTTCGTGCTCCTCATCGATTATGATTGCGCCCAGGTTTTCGACCGGTGCGAATACCGCCGAGCGCGCGCCTATTACCACACGCGCCTCGCCGCGGCGTATGCGCCGCCACTCGTCAAAGCGTTCGCCCGCGCTCAGGCGCGAATGCAAAAGCGCGCATAGATCGCCAAAGCGCGCGGTGAACTGCTCCGCCATCTGAGGCGTGAGCGATATTTCGGGCACAAGCAATATTGCCGTGCGCCCGCACTCGAGCAGCTCCTCGATTATGCGCATGTATACCTCGGTCTTGCCACTGCCGGTTACACCGTGCAGCAAAAACCTTCCGCCGGTTTCAAGTGCCGCGCTGATTTCGTCAAACGCGCGCATCTGGCAGGGCGTAAGCGCAGGACGCTCTTTTGAGCGCCCGCTATCGTATACGGCGGGTGCGCGGCGCGCTTCGTCGGTCACTATCTCGATTACGCCGGCATCCGCCAGCTTTTTAAGCGCATCGGATGAGCCTTTGGGCAGGTCTTGAGTTCTCGCGCTGCCGCCCATATCGCGCAGCATTTCCAGCAGCTCGCGCCGCTTGGGTGCGCGCTGTTGGCTATCGATCACGGTATCCAGCTCGGGACCGATTAGCTTAAGCCGCGCCACGCGGCATGTCTTTGCCTTGACGCGCTGACCGCGCATCTGCGCGGGTATCATGAGTCTGAGCGCCGATGACAAAGTGCACTTGCAATGCGCGCGCATGTACATGGCCAGCTCGATCTGCTCGCCTGTCAATGCGGCGTAGTCCTCCAGCGGGCGCACAATGCGCTTGACCTTGTCGGTGTCCATGCCCGCGTCGGTTTTAAGGGCAATTATGTACCCCTCAATCATGCGCGGTCCGAACGGCACCTGCACGCGCGTTCCCAATGAGTATTCGCCGCTTTCGGGCAGCTCGTAGGTGAACACGCGATCCAATGCGGCGCTGTTTATATCGACTATTACATCCGCGTAGATGTGCATCCACCCCTCTCTTGCCGCCTTCAAAAAGGCATTACTCCTGCTTTTGCCTTAGCGCCGCTACCCTATCGAATATGGCATCGGCGACCTCGCGCTTGGTCATAAGCGGCAGCTCTTTAATGCCGTTTTTGTCTATCAGAGTCACGATGTTGGTATCCACATCAAAGCCCGCGCCCGCGCGCGTGACATCGTTTGCCACGATAAGGTCAAGCGACTTGCGCTTGAGCTTGCCCTGCGCGTTGGCTATCAAGTCATTTGTTTCGGCGGCAAAGCCCACGAGCGTCTGACCTTCATGCTTGCGCTCGCCCAGGGCGGCTGCAATGTCCGGATTAGGCACAAGTTCGATTATAAGCGAATCGCCCGTGCGCTTAATCTTCTTGGGTGCAACTTCCTTGGCGCGGTAGTCGGCGGGAGCTGCGCTCTGCACGACCACATCGGCATCGGCATGCGCCATCACCGCATCGTACAACTCGCGCGTAGTGCCTATGCGCACAAAGTCCACGCCCTGCGGTATGCTAAGCGCGGACGGACCGCTTATAAGCGTCACATGCGCGCCGCGCGCCGCTGCAGCCTCGGCAAGCGCATAGCCCATCTTGCCCGACGAGCGGTTGGTTATAAAGCGCACCGGGTCAAGCGGCTCTGCGGTGGGACCTGCCGTTACAACGACATTCAGCCCCGCGAGATCATCGCGAGGCTTAAGTACATGCAGTATCTCCTCTACAATCTGCTCGGGCTCGCTCATGCGTCCCGCGCCGCTTGTGCCGCACGCCAGCATACCCGTGCCGGGCGCTATGAAGTGAACGCCGCGCTGTGTAAGCGTCTTAATATTCTGCTGAGTGGCGGTGTTTTCAAGCATGGCGGTATTCATTGCGGGCGCAATGAGCATGGGCGCATGTGTCGCAAGCGCGGTCGTGGACAGCATGTCATCGGCAATGCCGCACGCCAGCTTTGCGATTATGTTGGCGGTCGCCGGCGCTATGACGAATGCATCCGCGCGCTGGGCAAGGGCGATATGCTCTATTTCCCAGGTTTGTATGTTTGCAAACGTGTCCACGCTTACCGGATTATGGCTGAGCGATTGGAAGGTAAGCGGAGCGACAAACTCCGTGGCATTCTTGGTCATTATCACGCGCACATCGGCATGCAGCTTTTTGAGTCGAGACACCAGCTCACAGGTTTTATAAGCCGCTATGCCGCCCGTCACGCCCACGACCACGCATTTACCAGATAGCATGTGATATCCTCCGATTATTGTTCCTCTTCGTCCTGTATCTGCTTTTCGTCCTTCTCGACCAGTTCCTTCATATTGCGGCTATAGCTGACCAGTCCGCGATGGATCTCGTCTATCGCAATAACAATGGGCTTGGTCTCCTTTGTATCATACAGCGGCTGAGCTCCGCCCACCAGCGCGCGTGCGCGCTTTGCGGTCTCAACAACCAACGTATAACGGCAATCTACCTTATCCAGCATTTCAGCAATCGGCGGTTTGGTCATCGGCATAAGTCTATTCCTCCTATATGTTCACGCGGCGCTTAGGCCGCGTTGCTTGCTATCAGTCGTTCATTTCAGCCTGCGCACCGCGCGAGACCTTGCATCTTTCGGCGGTCAGTATAGCTTCAACCTTGCTTACCGCCTTATCCACCTCATCATTTAATACGGCGTACTGATACTCCTTGGTCATGAACAGCTCCAGCTCGGCATTGCGCAGACGCAGCGATATTG
>CAYTOU010000047.1:0-12556 GCA_964439295.1 uncultured Oscillospiraceae bacterium | reverse complement strand
TATGTTCGCTTGCAAGCGGGCATGTGGTTTGGTAAAATGAGTATAATACTATTTGTTTTATGCAAAGGGCGCGCCGTATGCGCGTGCGTGAATGTATGATATACTATTCGTTAGCCGCGCTGCATGAGCGGCTGAATGAGCTGGCGGGCACGGTCAAGGGCAAAGGCAAGTGCCGCACGGTGTTTATACTGCTGCCCGATATAGAATCGTGGAATATGGTTATAGCAAGTCTTCGCGACATGTGCGGCGGCGAGGTGCGCTTAAGCGAGCTATGCACCGACGAGAGATTGCCCACCCCCGCTTACATATGCGCAAAGCTCAAGCAGTGCCACGGTAGCGTGCTGCTTACGCCGCTGGGCGAGCTGGTAAGGCGGCGCACATATCCCGAACTAATTACAATGATATGCCGCAAGGGCATGAAGAGCGGCATGCTGTTCGTGCCGCTGCTGGCATGCGCGCGCGAGTTTCAAATGCAGATAGACGAAGAGCTAAAGTGTGATGTGCTCGAATTGAGTGGCGATGAGCAGCCTTGCGAGGTCGAATGCTATTCTTCCGAGCAGGTGCGCGAAAGCTGTATGACGCTAAAGGAGTACCTAAGCGCGCTTGAGTCGGACGATGTGCCCACGCGCGCGCGTGTAAGCATGCACTTGCCCGCGCATCTAGCCGGGCGTGGAGTGCGCGTAATCGCGTCCGGATATGCGGCGCTATGCGCGCGACTGTACGCGTTTGAGTTTGCCGCGGACGAGAGCGCGCTCACCGATGCGCAGTGGCGCGCGCTTTCGGATGCGCTGGATACACTGCTCGATGGCGAGGAGATGAGCGCACGCGATGCGCTTGCGCGCTGTGCCGAGATGGAATCGGATGGCATATTCTCCCCCGGCGACCCGCTGCGTTTAGGCGCATGGCTGAGCAGGTTAAGCGGGCTTCACGCGGGCGAATACATGCGACACGTGATGAACGCCGAGGCGCTGTATGACTCGCTGGATAGTGCCGTCGCGCTTGAGATACTGGGCGAATTTATACCCGAGCATGCCGGATACGAATCGCTATCCCCCGAGAGCATGACATCGCACGAGTGGCTCAACGTGCGCAGTGAGCGCGGCGATATGCTTAGGCGTTTGGGCATAAGTAAGCTGCCCGATATGTACTGGGCGCTACTGGATAAAGTGCCCATCAGGAGAAAGCTGCTGTATTCGTCGCTATGCACTATCGATGAGCGCGCGTTCTGCCGCGAATACCTGACGGTCGTTTACCACATATCGCCGCTTCAGATTAGCACACGCGCGGACATACGCCGCATGTACCCGGAGCTGATTGACGAGATAAAATAGACATAGAAAGACCGCGCACCCGCTATTGCTTATTGGGATGCGCGGTCTTTTTATCACTTACTCCAATATCAGTTTTCCGAAGGATTCGGGTCTATGGAAATCGGGATGATCGCTTGCGACTACATTCCACATGCCGTAGTGCTCGAAGCGGGTTTTGTCGCCGCACTTATAGAAGTTGCCGCGCATCTCCATGCCGGAATGCGGACGCACGCCGAACCACAGCTCCAGCCAGCTCGCCGGAACCGTGTACGCGATTTCCCACACAGGACCCGAGAACGCGCTCGCATCGGTTACGCTATGCACGATTTGCATACCGTCAAGCGGCAATGCAGAGGCCTCGAAGCGCCCGTGTCTGTCGCGACCTATGCCGCACATGTACTTGCCAAGCGGGTTCATCTCGATATTGGTATACCTGTCGACATCGATGTTGGGGCTTAGGAAAAACTCAAGGCAGCTATCCTGGCATATGTGACCGCAGTAGTCCTCTTGGGCGCGCACTTCGCTTTCAAATGCGCGCATGTACACGTACAGTCCATCGTCCGAATACATGACGCGCGCCTCGGCGTGCGGCTTATAGCCGTTTTTGTCCCAGATGTAGTTGCCTATTTGGGCGGTCGGGCAATTCGCCCATGCGCCCTGCATATCGCCCTTAAGATCGGGCAGTCCCCCGCCTTCGGGCAGGCGCTTTACAATATACGTATTCACGCTTTGTTTAATCTCCTTTATCGCATATGGGTTTGATTTTAGACATCATAGATTTTCGCACAGCCAATCGGCACCACGCGCGCAGCGCATTGGCGGATCGGCAAAGTGATTGCCGCGGTTCCATTCAAATACACTTTTGATGCCGGATGCTTTGACTATATCGGCTACTGCCAGCGTGCTTTCGCCCACGCGAGCCAGACGGCGATTGCGTGCGCGCGGCTCGGCATCGCCTAATGACAGATACACCGCGCGTGCTTGTACGGGATGTGCCGAGATGTATTCCTCAAATCCGTCATACCACATAGAACCCGATACAGACGCCGCGCCGTCAAAGCAGGAGCACTGTGTTGCCGCCCAGAGCGCGAAAAGTCCGCCCAGCGAGTAGCCCAATATGATGCGCGCGCCGATGGTAAGGCCTAATTTTTCCGCCTGCTCTACCAACTGCGGCAAAAGCGCGTTTAACCGTTCGAGCGTGCTTTCGGCTTGTCCGGTAAAGTCGGAACCCTTCCCCAGCGGCGGCGCGGGCCACGGCGTTAGATCGCCGTTCCAGTCGCCCACCGGTATTCCGACAATGACCGCCGGATTATGCATGGACTGCGCAATAGCTGCGATGCCTTCGGAGTTTTCGCCTATTGCGCATATAAGTGGCAATTCGCCCACCGCGCCGTCAGGTATATACGCGCTGTAGCCGCACAGATTCATTTCCATTGCCTTCCCCTATCCTTTGTACGGAAAATGAGAAGCGAAATACGCCATGAACTGCTGCCAGTCATCGCGACTGAGGAAGTGCAGACCCTTGCGCAGGTGATAGCCTATATTGCCTTCATGGCGATGCTCACCCACATCGATATAGTCGCGTGTGGGGTTGATGAGCCCGTGCATGCCCAGCATCTCATACGCATCGGAGGCAAGCGTTGCCGACATGAATTCGCTCTTAGGATCCGACCACAGGTCTTCGACCGCGCTTGCCACATACAGCGCGCGGGGCGCCATAAGCGCCAACAACTGATGCTGGTCAAACGGCATTTGCTCCTCGTTGCCCGCGTACTTTTTGTAATTTCCGCAGAACCAGTACGGGAATACGCGCGTTATGTCGCTCACGCGTTCGCCCTGCTTGCCGCGCGTAATCGCCGCGCCAGAGCAGCCCGAGTCGTTGCTGACCGCGCCTGCGAAGCGCTCATCCTGCGCCGCGCACCATATCGACGTCTTGCCCAGGCGCGAATGACCTACCGAGAATATGCGACTCTTATCGATTTCGGGCAGAGTCTGCACGTAGTCCATTACGCGGCTGAGTGCGAACGCCCACATGCCTATCTTGCCCCAGTCGGTATCCGGATTTTCGCGCGGGTACATGGCCGCCAGCCCGCCGGTAAAGCCGTCATCCGCATCGACAGCCACATCGTTATAGTAGAACGTGGCCATTGCGTAGCCGCCATCCACTATTTCCTCGATGGGACCATAGCGTCCGTTGGGATACGGCAGGAAGGACAGGTACAAAAACATGGGCAGCGGATGATCGCTCTTAGGCAGTATAATGTCCGCTGTAAACGAAAACTCGCCGCGCGGAGTGTCAAAAGAGAGCTTGACCGGATAGTGATCGGCCTTGCCCGCCCATGCGTTTGACTCATATGCGCCCTTGACCGCGCGCACTTCGGGCGGCGCAGGAGGCGTTACGCCATATTCCTCGCGCATAAAGAGTTTAAGCATTTGCCGTCTATATTCGGACCATTTTTCCGGTGTCATGCCCTCGGGAATGGTCGGGGGAAGTTTACGGGCAGTTATGTCATCGTATAACAATTGCGCCCACCTCGCTTAAATAAAGTATGATATAGATTTCGCCGCGATTTATAAAAAACCTTTTTATATGCGGCATGCCGGTCGGAAAATTTATACCCAAAGCGTACGATGAATCGAGCCGCGTGAGTCGTGCTGTTTAACCGTCGATTAACATGTCGTGGTATTGACAAAGTATGCCCGGCGGTGTTATAATATCTCTTGTTCCGGTAAACTTAATACTTATGGGGCATTAGCACAGTTGGTAGCGCGCAACGTTCGCATCGTTGAGGTCAGGGGTTCGAATCCCCTATGCTCCATGGCTATCGGGCATCGGTTATGGAATGATGTATTAACCGGTGTCCGATTTTTTTGTTATCCGACACTTAAAACGATTTCATTAAGCTCTGCGCACTCTAAAAAAGAGTATCGCAGAGCTTTTTTTATATTATTCTAAATCAACCCCGGAAGATATTCAATGAACTTACGTGTCGCCGGCGCAAGATTCTTACTGTCTTTGAACGCAAGCCCGATTGTACGGTAGTACGGAACTTTGAGCGGACGAATCTCAAGAGTATACGGTATGCGGCGCAATATCATATCCGGCAGTATGCTGACACCCAGTCCCCTCTCCACCATTGCCATAATGGCAAAATCCTCCCATGTGGTAAAGGCGATGTCCGGCTTTACATGATGCCTTTCGAGCAAATCGGACACCTCGGTCTTTCCGCCGTGCTCTAGCAGCAGAAACGGCATACCGTTTAGCTTCTCTATTTCAACGGTTTCATATTGGGCAAGCGGATGCCCGGGCGGAAGGACGACCTTGTATTCGTCCTTGACAAGCTCCATTGTCTCAAAGTCCGGCATGGTCGGCAGGCGCAGAAAACCGCAGTCCACGCGCCCATCACATAGCCAGCCTTCGATTTCGCTATAGTCGCCGAGCAAAAGCTCATATTCGATGCCCGGATAGTCGGCTTTCAAGCGTGCAAAAACGTCGGGCAGGATGTTGATTGCGACGCTCGCAAATGTGCCGATGCGTACGACGCCTGTTTCAAGGCCGTTCATCCGGTTGACCTGACCTTGCAGATTGTCGTATTCATTGAGGAGCTTACGGACATACGGCAACATCTGCTCTCCGCACGATGTCAGACATACGCCACTCTTGCCCCTCTCCAGCAATGTCATGCCCCACTCTTTTTCCAGATCGGCAATCATTTTGCTGACCGAGGATTGCGCATAGTTCATCGATTCGGCTGCCGCCGTAAAGCTGCCTTTTTCTATGGTTTTAGCCAGGGCGAGGTATTTTAGCAAGGGATTATCCATATCAATCATTCCAATTCTCGATACATTCAATCTATAATATTCGCTTTTTCTATTATACCAAGGCGCGTATACTATTACAAGACGCACTGAGGAGGAATCTGCATGTATCTCAAGAGCAAAAACATAGATATGCTTACCGGACAGATTGCGGGGAAAATGCTATTATTTACCATTCCCATTGCTTTAAGCAGTATGCTTCAGCAGTTATTCAACGCCGCCGACACTGCCGTTGTGGGACTATTCGGTGACGCGAACGCGCTTGCGGCAGTCGGAACAAATACCGAGATCGTTGCACTGATCGTATCCATCTCCGCCGGGCTTGCGGTCGGCGCAAATTTGTTGATTGCGGATAGAATCGGGCGAAGGGAAACAGGCAAAGTTCCCGAAGCGATTCAAGCTGCGCTACTTCCGGCGTTGATAATAGGCATTGCCGGCTGCGTGCTGGGGCAGTTTGTATGCAAACCGCTCTTACAGTTGATTAAGACACCATCCGCCATTTTGGATGAAGCAACGCTTTATCTACGGATATACCTCATCGGCTACCCGTTTCTGTTGCTATATGATTTTGCGTCCGCAATTCTGCGCGCCCACGGCGACAGCCGATATCCGTTTATCGCTTTGACATTGTCGGGAATTGCCAATGTCGGACTTAACCTCTTCTTTGTGGTTGTATTTCACATGGGCGTCATGGGCGTTGCCGCCGCCACGGCGATATCGACCGCATTGTCAGCCACGCTGGTACTTGTGCGTCTTAAGAAGGAAGCGCATTTGAGCATTCGCCACGTCCGTTTCGTAAAAGCCTATGCCATAGAAATGCTGAAAGCCGGAATACCCGCTGCCGTACAGGGCGCTGTATTCTGCTTTGCGAACATATTCGTACAGGCCTCCGTCAACACATTCGGCGAAACGGCGATTGCCGGCAGTACGATTGCGATGAACTTTGAGTATTTTACATATTACATAATCACGGCATTCGGGCAGGCTGCGACCACATTCACTGGACAGAATTATGCAGCCGGGCAGTATGGGCGTTGCAGGCGTATTTTGCGAGACAGTCTTATGCTATCCACACTTTGCAGCTCCATTCCGATTTTTGCGATCGTCATTTTCAGGAGCTTTTTCTGCGGCATGTTTACAGCGGATGCCGCCGTGATCGAAAGCGCATCGGTACGTATACTGTGCATTCTTCTGTTTGAACCGCTATGCAATCTATACGAAATACCGGCAGGCTGCCTGCGCGGCAGAGGGCAGTCACTCTACCCCGCTGTCGCGACCATGGTCGGCACATGCGCATTTCGCGTGATTTGGATATTCACGGTATTTAGGGCAAACCCCACTCTCCCGATGCTCTACCACGCATTCCCGCTTTCGTGGTTGGCGACGATAGCGCTTTTGAACATCGGATTTTGCTTTAATCGAAAATAGCAGGAGCAAAAAGCACACCCTGCCGTGCTCTGTGAAAGCATCGGTTGGGTGTGCTTTGTCATTTAAGCAAACCGTGTTTTGAATTACTGCTTTTCCGAATAAATCTTTCCATCCGAATAAAACCCGCCGAATGTTCCGGTTACGTATATGTCAAGCGGCTTACCTTGCGAGAAGTCGACATACTCGGTGTACTTTGCCGCGTCATTATACGAGCCTGTTATGTGGAAGTTCTTGCCAAGGCTTTCTAGGAACGCAGCGAGTTCGGCATTTTCGCATGTGACTTCTACCTTAAAGCCCTCGTTTGAAGTAGTATGTCCGTCTTCCATTTGGACGTCCTGCGCCGCATAGGATGTTATGTGGAGCTTTACCTGTTCCCCATACCACTGCGCATGCGCCTGCGCGGGCATGAACTCGGTTGTCACATGATAATCCTGCGTCACGGTGGCATACGGCGGCTCTTCGCCGCGTACCGATGTGAATAGGTTCGCGATTTCATCGTTATCTAGGAATATCGCTTCGTATACGGCATAGTTTTTCTTTGCCATTGCATCGTCCCCTTCATTTGTTTGCACACCGCAAAACATGCTCAAAAGAGCCAGCATGACGGATATATAGCGAATCGCCGATGTTATTGCCATGGTCTTATCCTCCAATATATGCACTTAGCGCATAGCGGCAGTCGAATTTATGCCGCCGTTTTGTAAGCCATGGGCAATATATCATTATTCTTTTAAAACGTCAAGTCGTGTCGTGCTTTCTCAACCGTATATCAACCAAGGTTTCACGCCGCTTTGGGTGCCCTATCCAGTATATCGGGCAAGCTATTTATAATCACCTTCAGATTGCGCACGACTATATCCTCCTGCGGCATTTCGTTTTCGTGAAACGCGCTGACCAGCATTCCAGCGGTCGCCTCGGTAAAGAAGTCGGCAAGGAACCTACGGAAGTCCGCGGTGATTTTGACATTATGCCTTTCCTCGGTGTCTATGATTACGCTTTCGATCACGCTGACAAAGTCATTGAAGAAGAAGCGCTTCATCGCGTCGCGCCCCATACCGTCGTACGCGCAGTTGAGTATATGCACATTTTCGCGCACGTATCGCATCACGAAACGAATGGCATCCTCGAAGTCCAGCAGCAGGTCAAAGCTCTTGACCACCTCAACGGCCTCCTGCTCCAGCATCCACTTGAGCAGGGCGTAGATATCCTCAAAGTGATAGTAGAAGGTCTTTCGGTTCACATTGCAGTCGGCGATTATTTCGCTGACAGTAATCTTGCCCAGCGGCTTTTTTTGCATAAACCGCTTTAGGCTGGCCGCGAGAGCGGTCTTAGTCTGCATTGTCGCTTCATCATGCGTCATTGACATCACCCATTATTTATTATACATATGTCCATGATATTTGGCAACACGGAATTTGACCATCAAATGTGGTGTATTTGTCCGTATTTACCTAAAACCGCTGAGTTTGTCCGTAGTATTGGGAGCGTACATGCATTAAAATAGCACCTGCAGCAACGGAGGCGATCAAATATGCAGCGTAAATTCAGTATAACAATGCGCGCACCGCTCGGTTTACGATTCGGCACCATTTGCTTTGATATACAGGGCGATGCGCTCACGGGAACGCTAAATATTCTCGGGTGTAGCAATGCCTTTGTCGGACAGATATCGCAAACCGGTGACATTACATTTACAGGCGATATCGTCACGCGAATCAGGACATTTCCGTATTCGGCAAAGGGTCTGATAGACGGGCACAGCCTGTCGCTCGATATATCGGGCAATCGCGGCTGCCTTCACGTAAGCGGCGAAGAAATCGATTTATAAGGAGAAACATAAATGAGCTATATTGAAATGCGCCACAGTTATAAGCGGTACAAGATGGGCGATACGGTAATCGAAGCGAATCGCGATGTGAACTTTTCGATTGAAAAGGGCGAGCTGGCGATTATACTCGGTAACTCCGGCGCGGGCAAATCAACGGTACTGAACATACTGGGCGGTATGGATACCAACGACGAGGGCGAAGTGCTCATCGACGGCAAGAACATAGCCGGTTATTCGGCGAAGGACTTGATCACCTATCGCCGGAACGATGTCGGATTCGTATTCCAGTTCTACAACCTTATTCAGAACCTGACTGCCAAGGAGAATGTTGAACTGGCGAGCGAAATCGTGCGCGATGCGCTCGACCCGGTACAGGTGCTAAAGGACGTTGGATTGGAAAACCGCATAAACAACTTCCCTGCTCAGCTATCGGGCGGCGAGCAGCAGCGCGTTGCAATCGCGCGCGCCGTGGCTAAGAACCCGAAGATACTGCTCTGCGACGAGCCTACCGGCGCGCTCGACTACAGGACGGGCAAGCAGGTGCTGCAGATATTGCAGGACATGTGCCGCGTAAAGGGCTCGACCGTAATCATCGTTACGCACAACGCCGCGATTGCGCCCATTGCGGATCGCGTGATTCATATGCATGACGGCACGGTCAAGAATATCGAGATTAACCCCAATCCCAAACACATTGCGGACATCGAATGGTAAAAGGCGGTGATGGCATTGAAAAAGAAAATGCTACGCAAGGACATACGAAAGTGCTTTTCCAAATCCAAGGGCAGATTCTTTTCCATACTCTGTCTGATTGCGCTGGGCTCGTTCGCGCTTGTCGGATTGCAGGTGGCGGGACCCGATATGCGACAGACCGGCGAAAACTACTTTGAAAACCTAAAGCTGGCGGATATAAGCATCATAGGCGATTACGGCATTGATGAAGATAACGTCGCCGCGATAAATCAGGTATCCGGCGCCGATAAGATAGAATACGGCTATCTAAAGGATGTCGTGATTAAAGACACCGAAACCAGCATCCGCGTATTTTCGCAGACAGACGGTATTTCCGAATACGAGCTGGTGGACGGCAGCATGCCCGAGGGCGAAGACGAGGTAGCACTCGCCTCCTTCCTATCGGATGAGTACAGCATAGGTGATACAATCGAGTTCACCGAAAAAGAGGATACAGCGGGCAACACGGTGCTAAAGCACCACGAAATGAAGATTGTCGGATTTGTCAACTCATCCGAGCTGCTGTCGATAATCAACATGGGACAGTCGACCGCCGGCACGGGCGAGTTGCAGGGCTACGCGGTGGTTACGGCGGATGCGTTTGACTCCGATGTATACATGATCGCGCGACTGTCGTTTACCGATACGCAGGGTGTGGATCCGTATTCGGCGGAGTATACCGCACTTATAAGCGCACACAAGGACGAGCTGAACACGCTGCTCGCCGACCAGCCTTCGCAGCGGCTTGCGTCGATAAAGAGCGAGTATCAGCAGAAGATAGACGATGCGCAGCAAGAAATAGACGATGCGCAGCAGGAGCTGGACGATGCGCTTAAGGAGCTGACCGATGGCGAGGCCGAGTTGGCTGATGCCAAGGAGGAGTACGAGGACGGACTGGACGAGTACGATTCAGAATCGTCAAAGGCTAACAAGAAGCTTAAAGAAGCCAAGAGTCAGATCGATGACGCCAAGGAGCAAATTGAAAGCGCCGAGGCCGAGATAACGCCCAAGCGCGAACTACTCAATCAGTCAAAGGCCGAGTTGGATTCGGCGCGCAGCACGCTGGATGCAGGTTGGGCGGATTACAACGAAAAAGTCGAACAGCTTGAGACGCTCAAGCAGACTAAGTCCGATCTGGAAGATGCGCAGAGCGAGCTGAACAACAAGATAGACTCTGTAGTGAGTCAGACCGGCATGAGCCTTGACTACATCGAGCTGCATCTATCCGAATTGCAGGAAACGCTCCCCGCCGAGCAGTACGATATGCTATGCCAGTTGATAAGTTCAAAGAACGAACTTGCCAACAAATGGAGCGAATACTACACAGCCGCGGCGCAGGCCGAAGGCGCGGAAGAGACGCTTGCGAGCGCGAAAGAGCAATTGGATGCCGGCGAAACCGATTACGCCGCAAAGAAGGCCGAATACGATGCGGCGGATGAACAGCTTAGCGCGGCGGAAAATGAGCTGGCAAGCAAGAAGAGCGAGCTTGAGGACGCCGAGTCCGAGTACAAGTCGCAAAAGTCCAAGGCGAATAAGAAGCTAAAAGAGGCAAAGAACAAGCTCGACGATGCAAAAGAGGAAATAGAGAATGCGGAAGCCGACCTTCAAGACGGCTGGGAAGAATACAACGAAAAGAAGCCCGATGCCGATCAGGAGATTGCCGACGCGAAGGAAAAGGTAGCCGATGCGCAGGAAACGCTCGACCGACTGGAGCAGCCGGTATACGCGCTGGATACCCGCCGCGAGATACCCGGATCGGAAGGTTACCGCGTGTACAGCACAGTCGCCAACATAATCGACGCGTTGGCGGATGTATTCCCGATATTCCTGTACTTCGTGGCCGCGCTGGTTACGCTGACCACAATGACGCGATTCGTCGATGAAGAGCGCATTAATTCGGGCACGCTTAAGGCGCTGGGCTATCGCAATCGCGATATCGTGAAGAAGTTCACCGTGTACGGTCTGACCGCGGGCTTGATAGGTACCGCAATAGGCGTCGCGGCGGGACATATACTGATGCCAATGATAGTGTACAACGCGTATGGCAAGAGCTTTACTTACCCCAAGATTGAGCTGCACTTCTACCCCGCTATAACGGTGGTTGCAGTATTGTGCGCGATACTGTGCACCGTAGTCCCCGCGTATATCGTGGCGATGAAGAACCTGTGTGAAAAGCCGGCGGCACTACTGCAGCCCAAGGCACCGCAGGCCGGGTCCAAGATAATGCTGGAGCGCATCCCGTTCATATGGAATCACTTGAGCTTCACGCACAAGGTAACGGCGCGCAACCTGTTCAGATACAAAAAGCGCATGCTTATGACGATATTCGGCGTATGCGGCGCGGTTGCGTTGATATTCACCGGCTTCAGCGTGCAGAACTCAATATCTAACATAAAGGGCAAGCAGTTCGGCGAAATACTGCACTACGATATAATCGTCGCCGAGAACTCCGGACTCAGCACCGAGCAAAAGGACGAGATAGAAGACTTGCTCGATTCGGACGCGGTCAAGAGCAGCGCATCCATACACTACGAAACCGTATCCAAATCGGCAGGCGATAATAACGACAGCCAAGAGATAAAGCTGATCGTGCCGAGCGATACCGATGCGCTGAGCGAGTACATAACTCTACGCAATCGCAAGAGTGGCGAAAGCATTGAATTAAGCGATGACGGCTGCGTAATCACCGAGCGTTTGGCAAAGCTGATAAATGTATCGGTGGGCGACACGATTGAGTTTTCCGATGACAATAACGTAGTATATACGGCAAAGGTGAGCGGCATTACCGAGATGTATACCGGGCACTTCATGTTCATGAACAAAGCCTGCTACGAATCGGTATTCTCGCAAACCTACACCGGCAACGCGTATCTGGTTGCGCTTAACGATTCGTCAAGCGACAACACGAAGCTGCAAGCCAGCCTGTTCATGGCGCTGGACGGCGTGAAGAGCGTTGTGCAGAACACGACAATGACCAACCAGATAGACACTATCGTAAAGTCGCTCAACCGCATAATGCAGATTCTGATAATCGTTGCGATGATGCTGGGTGTCGTGATACTGTACAACCTGACAAACATAAACGTTTCCGAGCGAATTCGCGAGCTGTCCACGATAAAGGTACTGGGCTTTTACAATAAAGAGGTCACGATGTACATATACCGCGAGACCATACTGTTGACGGTATTGGGCATTCTGGCAGGATTCGGACTGGGCGATCTGCTCTATAGGTACATACTCGCAGTTGTCCCGCCGGATGAAGTCATGTTCAATCCCGCACTGGGCTCAACGGCATTCATAGTGCCTACGATAGTGATTGCGATAATCACACTTGTGCTGGGAATTATGATGAACAGACGCCTCAAGAACGTTGACATGCTGGAAGCACTGAAATCGGTAGATTAAACCAATTGAAAGCGCCCGAGCGGGTTTTGACTCC
>CAYTOU010000046.1:0-12716 GCA_964439295.1 uncultured Oscillospiraceae bacterium | reverse complement strand
CACCAAAAAACAGCGGCAGAAGAGCAAACACTCTTCTACCGCTGCGCACTTTCAAAACGCGAGATATGCCTGTAAGCCGAGTTCTGTCGTGAACGGCCATCTATCTAGTCCACTCGTCACCGAATGGATCAAGCGATACTGGGGAGTCGGCGGGCAGCCATAGCACTCCCACTACATCTTGCACCGAATGGGGTTTACATGACGGAAAAGTCGCCAGTCCGCCGGTGAGCTCTTACCTCACCTTTCCACCCTTACCCCTTGCGGGGCGGTATATCTCTGTTGCACTTGCCTTGGAGTCGCCTCCACCGGGCGTTACCCGGCATCCTGCCCTGTGGTGCTCGGACTTTCCTCATGCGGTTGGTTACGCATGCGGCCGTTTAGCATACTCGCATGTGACACAATATCACGCGCGCGCGTTTTTGTCAATCGCGTGCATGTGTTTTTTACGGGCGGAAATTATCCGCGCCCTGCGTTTCGTACCAATCGTACGTTATGCGCTTGCCGTTCAGGTCATATATGCGCGGCGTAGTCGTCTCCATCCAATCGATGGGCTTGAGCACATCCTGCTGCATACTGCCGCGCGAAAGTGCCGCCTTAAGCATATCCCTGCAATCGCCGTCCAGCGCAGCCGCTTCGGGCGATACGAACAGCGTCGTGCCGCTCTTTGACAGTATGTCCAACCACTTAAGCGCCATCTTCTGGCTGAGCCCGCTCGTCAGCGGTGCGCAGTCGCCGTCAGCATCGAACAGCGTGCGCGCGTGCGTCATATGGAATGCCAGCGTGTTTACGCCCATGCGGCGCGTGCGCTCCCACTCGCGGCCGCTCGTGTCGTTGCCGGTGCGGTTTATGTGTACCAGTCCCGCCGCCAGATGTCCGATTACGTTGCAACCCAGTATGAGCGTGTTTTCGCCCGCCGACTCGCGTATCGCCTGATAGAAATCGACGACTATTTCGGCGCTTGTGCGCGAGCGGTCATAGAAGTGCCAGCCGTCATCGGTAATCGTTATCGGGCGGTTTATGCCCCAATCGCCGAACAAATCGTATGTGGAATAGTCGTGCTTAATCAGCTGATACCCCCACGCGGCAAAGCGCTCGGTAGTGCTCATGACATATTCGCGCACGGTCGGGTGCGACGGGTCCAGATACTGCTTATCGCGCATGAGCCGCGCCTCTTCGGGCAAATTGCTCAAATTGCGTTTGGAATCGATCAGATACCTTACCCACAGTCCGGGATGCACGTCCAGCGCCTTTATTTCGTTCGCCAGCGCCGCCATATCCGGGAAGCGCTCGTTGCCAATATCCCACGGGCAGTCGGTCATATTGGGCTGCCAGCCATCGTCTATTACCATGAAGGGGCGATTGACTATGCCGCGGCACAGATCGGCGAGCAGGCGCGTATCGCGCATGATTTCGTCATGCGAGGATTTACCGTACGCGTAGTACCAGTTATTGAAGCCGTATACCGGGTTCTTGGGCAGTATCATATCGCTGCACAGCGTGTGGTAGAAGGCGTGCATTGCGTCAAACGCCTTCATATTCGGGTACTCAGCCATAACTACCTCGGCGGCATTGAGCGTGCGGCCGCCCAATATGGCTCCCGCGCCGCCGCAGCGCACGTCCAGCCACAACGTTACGCCGGCGTCATCGTACTGCCAGAAGCACATTGCGCCCGGGCGCACGCGCACGCCGTAGCAGTATGTGACGCGTCCGGTGTCATCGGCCTGCATGTCGCTGCCGGTGGACGCGGCGCATACCCACGGCATGCACCTTTGAGGCACTATGCCGCACCACTGCATATCGCCGTAGCCGCGCTCCCATGTGTCGCCGGTCACGCGCACCGGGTCATGCGGTATTTCATTCGGCATGAAGTTCCAGCGCAGGCGTACATAGCGCATGGGCGTTGTATCCGCGCACAGACGCACATGGAGTCTGCCGTTTTCAAGGCTGAGCTTGAGCTTAACATCCTCGTGGCGCAGTGCGTCCACGCGACCCGCGCCCTCCATATAGAGGCTTACCAGGTCGGGCATTCTGATGTGCATATGATTCATCCTTTCGCATTTACCTTTAATGCAGCTTCCTTAATTCTCTTTTTATAACCTCGGCCATGCGCATGAAGCCCAGATCGTTGGGATGGCAGCCGTCAACCGTGCAGCTGTCGCGCATGAAGCCGTCAAACATTGTCGCGCCGTCAATGAACGCCACATGTTTATCGCCCTGCGCACACGCATATTCGTACGTTTCGCGCACGATTGCGCGGCGGGCGCGGTCTTCCGCGATTACGTCGGCATCCTGTATTCGCTCGTCTATGTTAGGCTTTGTGATGAATATAATCGGCAGAGTCGGATTTTTCGCGCGCACGATTTCGTATAGCGGCCTATGCGTAGCCTTGAGGTGCTCGGGAGTGGGCGCGTTGTGGTCGTAGTCGCATACGAATGCGCTCATCTGCTTAATATCGGCTATGTACTCCGCCATTGCGCGTTCGCCCAAGGCATTGCCCGAAAAGCCCAGATTCAAGTAATCCGTATCCAACGCGCGTCCTATAATCGCCTGATAGCTGTTGCCCGGGCGCGATGCGCAGCCGCCCTGCGTTATAGACGAGCCGTAGTACACTATCCTGCCCTTGCGCTTATATTCGCTGGGTCCTATCAGGCGACTGCCCTTACTTAGGCCTATGCGCAGTTCATCCACGCCGTTATACAGCGGGAAGTTTATCATTATTTCGCACATGCCGCCGGGCAGCGTAAGT
This sequence comes from uncultured Oscillospiraceae bacterium, assembly GCA_964439295.1. Taxonomy (GTDB): domain Bacteria; phylum Bacillota; class Clostridia; order Christensenellales; family Aristaeellaceae; genus Fimadaptatus. Next base: position 9,970 of record CAYTOU010000046.1, on the reverse strand, counting down.
TTGGACTCATACCCGCCCGCAAGGTCGACCGGCGGGCGGAATGTGCCCCGGTATATCCATGTGCCTTCGCGCTTTATGTACATGTCGAATCCGAATATGCCGCAAAACGCCATATGATCCATGCGGCATATGTCCTTCATTTCGGCATGAATCGCCACATACGGCGAATTGGTCTCAAAGCGCACGCGTCCGCCCGCCGTGCATAGCGCGAGCTGGCTTACGCCCTCGCTGACTTCGGCGGCGACCTGCGCATTCATGCGGCGGTAAGGACCCGCGGCATATGCGTCATACAGACCCTCCAGCCTAAACGGCATTGTGCGCGCCGAGCGCCACTCGACCGTCGGGTCATCTATGCGGTTCATGACCGCCATGTTTTTATCAAGTGCAGCTATATCATTCATACGCATTACAGCTCGTGATAGTACGGGCAAATGTTTTCGTACGTGCCGTCCTTCATACGGAAACCGCCGGGTATCGTGCCCAGCTGCTTAAAGCCCAGGCGCTCGTACAGGTGACGCGCGTGTATGTTGCTTTCGACAACCGCGTTGAACTGCATTACCCTAAAGCCCTTTTCCTTGGCCATGCGCAGGCTGTCCAGCACCAGCTGCTCGCCTATATGCTTGCCGCGGCAGCGCGATGCAACCGCATAGCTGGCGTTTGCGATATGTCCGCAGCGCCCGATGTTGTTGGGGTGCAGTATGTATAGTCCCACGACCTTGCCGTCGTCATCTGCCACGCCGGTATAGGTCTGCGATCCAAAGAAGTCGCGCGCAGTCTTTTCGGTAAGGTACTCCTCCTGCGGAAAGGCTATGCCGTCCCACACGACCTCGTTCCATATGTTCTTAAGTGTGGGTATGTCTTTTTCGGTATGCTGACGTATTATCACGTTTAATTACCCCTTTTACTTTTCGGTAGTATCGGTATTTTTCTGTTCATCCGGCAGATTTTTCTTGCCGTATATCTCGTCCAGAACAATCTTGCCTATTATCAGACGGTCAAGTCCCTTGCATCTCGTAAGCGGAAAGTCCTGATAGCCGTAGTGGTCGCATATCAGCTTAAGCCCGTGTATGACTTCGTCCATGTCTTCGACAAAACTGCACTTACCAAAGCCTATTACGCTCTCATAGCGCGCGGTAATGCCGTGTGCGGTCGGCTCTATGCGGATGAATATATCGCCCTCGACGCACACATTGGGATTTGCGCGGAGCATATCCACCTTCATGCCCACGGGCGCGCAGTGAAAGTATATGACCGGCTTATCGTCCTTTACCTCCATGCCGAACGACACCGGCACGGCGTAGGGGTACTTATCGCCGTTTATGGCGATCCTGACCGTGTTGCAGCGGGGGAGTATATCGATTATCTCCTGCTTATCCACGACTTCGCGTTCCTTGCGTCTCATAGTATGCCGCCTTTCTTAAGTTATCATAAGTCAAATTAACCCGGAAGACGCGCGTCTTCCGGGCTGAGCGGCGCGGACGCGCCTTAAATCACTTTTCCTGAGCGTATATTATGCGGCCGCAGTTATCGCACTCGACCAGCTTTTCGCCCGAGCGTATGTCGCGCATAACCACGGACGGCAGCGACATGTTGCATCCGCCGCAGCGATCTCCGTCCAGCAGTGCCATGGGCGGGAAACAATGCTTGCGGATATCCTTATACCGCTGCAAAAGCTGCGGGTCAATGCCCACTGTCTCCTTTTCGGCAGCCGCCTTAATCTGCTCCAGCTTGGCCTTCTGCTGCTGGAACTTCTTATCATACTGAACCTTGAGCGGATCGTACTCGGCCTTTACCTTGGCGGCGCGCACGCGGATTTCGCGCTGCTGACGGTCGCGGGCATCGGCATCCTTGCGCAGCTTCTGCAGCTCCTGCTCATAGCGGCTGAGCAGGTCGCAAGTGCGCTGCAGCTGCTTGAGTCCCTCGCGCACGGTCTCCACATCCTCGGTGGGATTGTCGACAAAGCGCGCCTTCTGCTCATTGAGCTGTGCCTCAAGGCGCTGTGCCTCGTCGCGCACCGCCTCCAGTCGATCCGCCATTATGCTGACATCGTTTTCCAGCTTCTTCATGGCGTTCTGTTGCTCGACCAGGAAAGCGCGGTGCTTGAGCAGCTTCTGACGGTCGGGATCGTTCCTCATCTCGTTTTCGTAACGGTCGACTTCCACATCAGCCTGCTGATACTTCCACAAAAGATCTAACTGCACGTTTTACATCCTCCCATATAGACATGCGTGCTCATGCGCACGCACTTGACACACAGCCTCACGCATCATGCAAGCGGATGCGATTTGCTGATAAAAATATTCGCTTTATATTGTAGCGCAGAAAAGCGAGTTTGTAAACCTCCCGCCAAATGAGATAACACAACTCTTTCAGTCTCAAAGTGCCCCGCGCATATGACGCTAAGACCCATTTGACGCGCCTCGATAAGCTCGTTATGCTTCATTTCGCCGGTTATGAACAGTTGCGCGCCGTATTCCTTGGCGGCGCGTATCTCGCTGCCGCCCGCGCCCGAGCACAGTGCCACGCGCTCTATATGCGCGTCGCCCGGTCCGTATGTCATGACTCGCGTGTCCAGCTTATCCCGGACAAACTGAGCAATGCCATCAAGCGTACCATTCATAGAACCCACGCGCAAAAAGGGTTCGGGCGCGCTCACGCAGGTAAGTCCCAGAGTTTCGACCAATGCGTCGTTTACGCCGCCGTGCGCCGCGTCCAGATTGGTGTGCGCGGCAATCAGGTTCATGTTGTTGCGTATCAGCTCGCAAATGACATGCCCCTCGGGCTCGTCATCGCGCACATGCTTTATCGCGTGGAACATTAGCGGGTGATGCGATATAATGAGCTGCGCACCGCATTCGCGCGCCTCGCGTATGACGCTTTCGGTCGCGTCCACGCATAGCATAATGGCGGTGACGTATGCGTCTGCGCACCCTATCAGCAGTCCCGGATTATCCCACTCCTCGCACAGCTCGGGCGGTGCGATTTCGTTCATCACATTAAGCATCTGCTTTACAGTTGCCTTTATAAGTGCCATGCTGCCACCTCCGTCCATATATCGCGCGTCTTTTTAAGTTCGGTCGCGCGCGCGCTTTCGGGCGCAACCGTCTTAAGCGCCTTATCCAGTATGCGTATCTGCCTCTCGGCATACTTGGGCAAAAGCGGATGGCGCTTTTGCGTAAGCACGGGTCCGGTCGTAAGCAGCGCGTCGCTTGGGCGCGCTTCACCTACGCCGGGTTTTGCCTGAATCAAAAAGTACCACCACTTGCCATCGAATATCAGATCCTCATCGGTTATGCAAAAGCCGTTGTCGTACAGAAATACGCGCACCTCGTCCGCGTCCACATTGGGCTGCAATATCAGCGTGGCGTTTTTTATCACGTCCATGCCGCGCTGCATTATGCCCATCATGGTTTCGCCGCCCATGCCCGATATTACGCAGGCGTCCAGCGGCTCATCGACCGGCGCAAGCCCATCGCCCACGCCGAAAACCGCGCGCTCGTTTAGCGGATCGCCTTCGAACAGCTTGCGCGCCTTGTCAAGCGAGGGCGCACTTATGTCGCATATGTGCATGCGCTTGACGCGCCCCTCTTTAAGCAGCTCTGCCGACAGAAAGCCGTGATCCGCGCCTATGTCCGCGCACACATCGCACTTGGGCACCATGTCAAACGCGCGCCTGAGGCGTGCATCCAGCACTATTTCACGCAAGAGATTGTTCCTCCTATAACTTTATATGCGGCGCACAAGCTCCCATAGCCACATCATTATCTCGGACGGTATGAACTTGGCGACAAGCCTATGCAGCATGCACACGGGTCCGGGCGTGGATACCGCAAGTCCCAGCTTGCTATCGCGCATTGCCCACTTAGCGACGCTTTTTTCGCGCGACGCCAGCGGGAAATGGCGTATGTAAGATGAATCCTTTGTGCGCTTTGCCACGGCGATAAACTCGGTATCCTTTATCCAATACGGGCACACCGCAGTGACCTTTATCCGGCGCGGAATAAGCTCGATGCGCAGTGCGCGCGTATATCGGTACAAAAACGCCTTGCTGGCGGCGTATATGCTCAGGTACTGAAAGGGCTGAAACGCCGCGGTCGAACAAATCTGCATTATGCGCGCGCCCTCGGTCATAAACGGCAGTGCTGCGCGCGTGACCGCTACCGCCGCGCGGCAGTTTAGGTCAATCATGCCCTCGCAGTCCTCCAGCGACACATCGTCCCATCGACCTATCTTGCCATAGCCCGCCGCGTTTATAAGCACGCGCACGGAGGGCTTTTGCCTGTCCAATTCGTCCTGTATACTGCGCACAGCCGCCTTATCGGTCAGATCCAGCGGCATTACGCGCAAGGGTGTCTTTACCTTATCGCGCAGCGCGTTTAGGCGCTGCTCACGGCGGGCAATTACCCATATTTCGTCCAGCGCTTCCCCGTCCAGCATTTCCACAAAGCAGCCGCCCAGTCCCGAGGATGCGCCGGTGACTATCGCTATATTCATGTTTTTACCGCCCCGCCTTCTGCCTTCTTAGACTCAAAAGCCGCCGCGCTCAATAATAAGGCGCGGCGGCTCACGCAGCTACATGTGCATTATAGGAAATCCTTGAGCTTCTTGGAGCGCGAAGGGTGACGTATCTTGCGCAGTGCCTTGGCCTCTATCTGGCGTATGCGCTCGCGGGTTACCTTGAACTCCTTGCCCACTTCCTCAAGTGTGCGCGCGCGTCCGTCATCCAGACCGAAGCGCAGGCGCAGTACCTTCTCCTCGCGCGGAGTCAGCGTGGACAGTACGCTCATAAGCTGCTCGCGCAGAAGCGTAAACGCGGCGGCCTCGGCGGGCGCGGGTGCCTCGTCATCGGGTATGAAGTCGCCCAGGTGGGAGTCCTCTTCCTCGCCTATAGGCGTTTCAAGAGATACGGGTTCCTGCGCTATCTTGATTATCTCGCGCACCTTTTCCTCGGAAATGTTCATTTCCTTGGCTATCTCTTCGGGCTGCGGCTCGCGGCCGTACTCCTGAAGCAGCTGACGCGATACGCGTATGAGCTTGTTAATGGTCTCAACCATGTGTACGGGTATGCGGATAGTGCGCGCCTGATCGGCTATGGCGCGGGTTATCGCCTGACGTATCCACCAGGTGGCGTAGGTCGAGAACTTATAGCCCTTGCGGTAGTCGAACTTTTCGACCGCCTTGATAAGGCCCAGATTGCCCTCCTGAATCAGGTCAAGGAACAGCATGCCGCGTCCCACATAGCGCTTTGCTATCGACACGACCAGGCGCAGGTTAGCCTCCGCCAGCTTGCGCTTTGCCTCCTCATCGCCCTCTTCCATGCGCTTGGCCAGCTCAATCTCCTCATCGGCGGTCAGCAGCGGCACCTTGCCAATTTCCTTTAGGTACATGCGCACCGGGTCATCGGTGGATATGCCCTCGGGTACACTTAGGTCAAGATCGTCGTTGGCATTAGCCGTCTCTTCGGCGACCGGTTCGGGCTCGGGCAGCTCTATTTCGGACACGACATCCACGCCCATGCTGTCCAGCATGTCCAGTATCTTGTCGAACTGATCCGATTCAAGATCCACGCCCTCCAGCTGATCGGCAACTTCCTTAAGCGTAAGAGTACCCTTGCTCTTGCCGCTTTCGACCAATTCCTCTACCTTGCCCTGGGGCTTGGATGCTGTTTCCTGATTCTGCTTTGTCTCGGGTGCTTCCTTAACGGTTTTATCCATATCAGTATTACTCAATCAGTCCACTCCTTTCGGCCAGACCTGATCATCGTCTTTTCGCGCGTCAATTTCATCAAATGCGCGAGCAGTTCGTTTTTAGTCTCGCCCTGCGCCTGCGCAAGGCGCGCCTTGATCCCGTCTATCTGTTCGTCCAGCTTCCTCACGCGGATTTTCTCCACGCAGTCGGCGGCCATCTGCCCCGCCGTTTCCCGGCTGAGCGGTGCCGTCTGTTGAAATATGCCCGCGGCGCGGCTGCGCTTGTCATCGTCAAGCACGTCCATAATCGCCGAAGGTCTCTTACCGCTCAAAAGCATCCCTGCGATCTCGCGGTTGAGCTCGTCTGAAAAATCGTCAATGCTCATAACGCCCTCGGGGCACAGCCCCTGCGCGTACAGAGTGATAAGCAGCTTTTCGGCCTTTACATATTCGGGCTCGAAATCGCGCGCGCGTTCGGGCGCAATAGCGCTTTTCGTGCGGCGCGCCTGCGGGTTGGGTGCAGGTGCCACGCCCATCTGGCTTATAAGCGCTTCCTTTGAGTATCCGGTCTTTACCATCAAATCGGGCAGGTAGTTCTCGCGCTCGACCGGATTTTTGAGCTGCGCGAGATACTTTGACGCCTCTATCGCGTACTGAGTGCGCCCTTCCTGTGTGCTTAGGTCGGTGTTCTCTTCCAGCGTCTGAAGCCGCCATGCCGTGGGTGTAAGCGTCTGCATGCTGTCAAACGCCTCGCGCCCGAACTCGCGTATATACTCGTCCGGATCGCGTCCGCCCGGGAACTTCATGACGCGCGCGGGCAAATCCTGCTCATCGAACATGTCCAGTGCGCGCGCAATCGCCTTTTGTCCCGCGCTGTCGCCGTCGTACGCCACGCATACGCGCGGCACGTAGCGCTTGATTAGCGCCACCTGTTCGGGCGTAAGCGCAGTGCCCAATGTCGCAACGACTCCGGTCACGCCCTTTTGAACCAGCGCGACCACGTCCATGTACCCTTCAACCAGCAATAGCCTTTCGCACTTGCCCATCTTTTTGACTATGTTCAGTCCGAAAAGCTCGCGGCGCTTATTGAACACTATCGTGTCCGATGTGTTTAAGTACTTGGGCTGACCATCGCCCATCACGCGCCCGCCGAAGCCCATTACGCGCCCCTGCGGATTGATTATCGGGAACATCGCGCGATTGCGGAACTGGTCATATATGCGCCCGTTGCTCTCGCCGCTTAGACCCGCCATGTGAATTTCATCGGCGGTAAAACCCTGTTCCATAAGCGCCTTAACAGCGCCGTCACCCGCAAGCGGCGTCGAGCCAAGACCGAACCGGCGTATCGTCTGATCGTCCAGACCGCGCTTATGCAGATACGCAAGCGCCTGTGCGCCCTCCTCGCGGTAGAGCAATGTATGATAGTACATCGCCGCCGCGCGGTTACAGTCGTACACCCTTTGACGCTGTTGCGAAGTTATCGTCTGATCGCCCCGCCCCGCCATCTCGGGTATTTCGAAATGCACGCGGTCGGCAAGCAGCCGCGCCGCATCCATGAACTCCATGTGTTCCATCTCCATGACGAAGTTGAACACATTGCCGCCCTTATGGCAGCCAAAGCAGTAAAACATCTGCGAACGGGAATCAACCTCAAACGACGGCGTCTTTTCATTATGGAACGGGCAGCACGCCCAATGCCTATGACCCTTGGGCTTGAGCGACACGTAATCGCCCACCACGTCCACTATGTCCACGCTGTCGCGCAGACGGTCAATCCAATCGCTGCTCATGCCGTTTGCCATTTTCGCTCCTGATGAGTCCCTTTGGGGCAGGCACAGCCCACCCGCTTACATTCAACAAATCGCGTCCTTTTCCTGCAAACCGCCGCGAAATTTAATCTACGAATAAATGTTTACGCGGCGCACATCGGAGAGCTTTTTTGAACTCTACCGTGTACATAGATATATACAACGCCGCGGGTCGAAAATCCTTTTAACAACGGTCGATTTGCCTTAAATTTTGCATTTTTACTATATGTAATTTAGCACGCGGGGCATTTTGAGCGCGTTGGCATGCAAAATACGCCCTCGCTTATGCAAATGCATGCGCCCAACTATACCCATACCCCCATATGGTTATTTTTTCGAAAAGTCGTTGACATACCGATACCCCCATGTGTATACTGTGGCTGCAAACGAGATATGAATCGAGGTGCCGAAGTGGAGTTTCTGAAAAAAATATCCGAGTGGGGCGGCATGCGCCGCGACATAGTATTCTTAGGTATATCGCTTATCGCGCTAATACTGAGCATAGCGGGAGTGCCGCTGCCGTTTGACGCGGCGTGGATTGCGATAGTGCTATGCGGCATACCGATAATACTGGAGGCGATTATCGGGCTTATTACCGCGTTTGACATAAAGGCGGACGTGCTTGTATTGCTGGCGCTGATCGCGTCGGTTGCGACGGGCGAGATATTCGCGGCGGGCGAGGTCGCGTTCATAATGCAGCTGGGCGGACTACTCGAGGAGCTGACCGTTGCGCGGGCGCGTGCGGGCATAGAGCGTCTGGTCAAGCTGACGCCGCGCACGGCGCGCGTTATCCGCGAAAGCGGCGAAGAAGTAATACCCGCCGAAAAGGTATGCGTAGGCGACAGGATACGCGTATTGCCGGGCGAAACCGTGCCCGTGGACGGGCGCATAATATCGGGTCAAACATCGATAAACCAGGCGGTAATGACCGGCGAATCGCTACCGGTAGACAAGGGCGAAGGCGACGAGGTATCCAGCGGCACGGTCAACCAGTTCGGTTCATTCGACATGGAGGCCACGCGCGTGGGCGAGGACTCATCTATACAGCGCATGATACGCCTTGTACAGTCGGCGGATGCGGGCAAGGCCAAGATAGTAGGGCTCGCGGATCGCTGGGCGACTTGGATAGTGGTAATCGCGCTAACCGCGGCGGCGTTGGCGTGGATATTCACGGGGCAGATAATACGCGCGGTGACAATACTTGTAGTATTCTGTCCGTGCGCGCTGGTGCTAGCGACGCCCACCGCGATAATGGCGGCGATAGGCAATGCGACTCACCACGGCTTTCTGGTGCGCGAGGGCGATGCCTTAGAGCGACTTGCGACCGTCAAGCGCATTGCGTTTGACAAGACGGGCACTCTTACATACGGCACGCCGCGCGTGACCGCGGTATGCAGTTTAACGGACGCATACACCGATGACGAAATCTACTCATACGCGGCATGTGCCGAGAGCCGCTCCGAGCATCCGTTAGGCAAGGCCATAACGCGCTGTTTCGGGCAGGACGGGCGTGGCGCTATACTTGAGCCGGAAGAATTCAGCATGATACCGGGGCGCGGCGTGAGCGCGATCGTGAGTGGCCGTGCGGTACTTGCGGGCAGTATACAACTGCTCAGCGAACACGGCATAGTTTTTTCCGAGCCGGAGTCTGCGCGGCGGTATCTTGACGAAGGCTGCACGGTGATATACATCGCCATTGGCGATACGGCTACGGGGTTCATTGCGCTATCGGACACGCCGCGACCGGATGCCGCTTCCACTATATCGGGCATACGTCAGGCGGGTGCGGAGCCTGTGCTATTAACCGGCGACCGCGAGAATGCCGCGCTACACGTTGCGCATGATTTAGGGATAAGCGAGGTACGGTCGAGCTGTCTACCCGAGGACAAGCTATCCTACATAAAGTCGATGCAGGGTTCGGGTCAGAACGTATGCATGATAGGTGACGGCGTGAACGATGCGCCCGCGCTCAAGGCCGCGCATGTGGGCATAGCGATGGGCGGCATAGGCAGCGACATAGCGGTCGATGCGGCGGACATTGCGCTTGTGAACGACGACATAAGCCAGCTCCCGCATTTACTCAGTCTATCGCGCCGCATGATGCGCACCATCAAGTACAACATGACCTTCTCAATGACGCTAAACTTTATCGCGATCATACTCGCGATAACCGGCGTACTCAATCCGATTGTGGGCGCTCTGGTTCACAACGCGGGTTCTGTATTCGTTATCATCAATTCGGCGCTGCTACTTAGGTGGAGGAAGAGAGCTTCGATCTGCCTGCGGCCTTTCTAATGGGGCATTGCGTGAGCGCTACAGGGGAACGCGCTTTCTTTTCGGGAAAAGAAAGCTGCAAAGAAAAGCCGTTCGCCTTCGGCCTGTTCTAATGCTGCATGCTGTAAGCAGGCAAGAGAGAACGGATATATATTGGAAGTTGCGTTTGCTTTCTTTCGCCGCTGGTTTCGCCTAGAGCCA
>CAYTOU010000045.1:0-12973 GCA_964439295.1 uncultured Oscillospiraceae bacterium | reverse complement strand
GCAGCTGCGGGTTATGGTGTCGTATTCGATGGGGAGGATTTCGGTTCCGTCAAGCGAGAATACGCCCCAGAGCGTGTGCCCGCCGTCCTCGCGGCATATGCATACCGTGCATGCGCCGCTGTCGTCGTACATGCCGTACGCGCCGGTCACATCCGAAAAAGACACGTCCGCGCCCGCGCCGGTTAGGTCGTATATGCATACATTGCCGCCGTCGTAGTCCACAACTAAAGCGCGCTCGTCTGATAAAACCTCAAGCGCGTAGGTCGGATCGATTGTAAGTACTATTGAATTGGAAGAGTAGCTGTATACGTACGTAGCGGAGTCGCTGCCCAATACCGCAATGCCCGACGTGGGCATGTACGCGTACTTTATATCGCCGATTGTCTTGAGCGGTAGCATTGTGGCGCGGTCGTATATCGTCGCCGAATCGCCCGACATGGCTATTATCATCGATAGATCGCCGCCCAATGAACCGTTCGCGCTGGATACCCATGCCGATATGGCGTCGTAGCGTATGGGCAAAATCACATTGCCGCTCATGTCGATTAAGCCGTATGATGAGCCGCGCATCACGACCGCAATACCGCCGCAAAAGTCCGACGCCGTGTCGTACGTGGGCGCAATGGACCATTGCCCGGATGAATTCATGTACCCGTATAGACCGTCGCGCGATGCCGCGCAGAGTAGGCCTTCGGAAAAATTGCCCATAAAGCCTTGGCTGGAACATATGTAGCGGCTCTCGCCGTCCGATGAGGTCAGGTATAGCTCGTCCGCAATGCTGTCGTACGGATCGTCGGTCGATGTGAAGTATGTGCCTTCGCCGGTCGGCACAATCGATGTGTATTGTACGGGCAGTATCTCGTCGCCGTCCGAATCGATTATGCCGTATAGATCGCCGCTTATCGTCAAAAACGCGCCGTTTTCGTAGTATATCGCGTCGTAGTCGCCGTCGGTAAGTATCTCGCCCTCTTCGTCAAGTAGCTCGGCATGACTGCCCGATGAGTCGCTCATGTACGCGATAAAGCGCACCTTGCCGTCATTAGTAGTCATCTGCGTCAGATAGTCGCACTTTAGGTCTTCCACCATGTCGCCGTCCGTGTCCATAAGCCGGTAGTCTTCGCCATCGTAAAATGGGTATAGTGCGCCGTCGGCAAGGGCGATTTGCGTAAATGCAAATACGACTGTCATAATCATACATATGGCTAAAAGTGCTCGGCGCATTGTCGTTTAGACGCCTCCTTAGGACTGTCAGTAGGCAAAAGAATACCTTGTTGTAGTTTTGACGCATGTGCGCTCAAAAAAGTTCATATTGTTCGGATTTTTGCCGCCGCGGAGCCAAGCGCCGTAGCGTGAAGTTTTGGTTTTGACAGTTGTAATTAGCCGCATTAAGTGATATAATAATTTGCAAGAAGTGTATGCACGGGTCTTTAATGGATAATTTCGTGCATTAAGCAGCCGCGTGGCGTGGTTTTTTTATGGAAGAGCGGAACGAAAGCCGCTCTTTATTGTTGATATCGATACGCGGCGTATTTTACCGGGAGGTGAGCGCATGGCCGGACGTGCAAAGAAACCTGCTCAATCGCTGGCCGGAGTTAAACGCAGGGCGGAAGAAGAGGCGCTGGCACTGGGGCTGGAGCTGGTCGACGTGGTCATGGCGCGCGAAAGCACCGGTAATGTGCTGCGCTTTACCATCGATAAGGACGCCGACGGGGGCGTTTCGCTGGACGATTGCGAAAACTTCCACCGCCGCGCACTTAAGTACGCGCAGGACATCGATTATGACTATATGGAAGTAACATCGCCCGGAGCGGATAGACCGCTCAAGCGTGATCGCGATTTCGAGCGCGCTTTGGGGCAGACAGTCGAGGCGCGCTTTTACCGCCAGATTGACGGCATAAAGCAGCTCGGCGGCAGGTTGGCGGCATTTGATAAGGAAACGGTTACGCTGGATGTATTAGGTCAAATGAAGACGCTCAACCGTGCCGATATAGCGCAGATAAGGCTGGCACTGGACGATGATGAGATGAACAGTCCGGCGTTTGACGAGCTGCTTAAGTCAGGCGAAGAGACTGAAGCCGACACGCAGGATGGAGGTAAATCCGCAACATGAGTCAGGAATTTTTAAGCGCACTGGACGCGCTTACATCCGAAAGAAAGATAGATAGAAACGCGCTTCTAAGCGCGATAGAGACCGCGCTGATCACCGCGTATAAGCGTAACTATAACGCCAGCAACGTGAGCGTTCAGATGGATTCGGCGACCGGCGATGTGCATGTGTACGCGAATAAGACGGTCAAGGAAGAGGTCGAAAACGACTCCACCGAAATATCCCTTACGGCGGCACAGCAGATTAAGCCCAACTATCAGGTGGGCGACATAGTTGATATCGAGGTCACCCCGCGCAAGTTCGGCCGCATAGCCGCCCAGACCGCAAAGCAGGTCGTGGTGCAGAAGATTCGCGAGGCCGAGCGCGGCAATATATTCAATGAGTATTCCGAAAAGGAAAACGAAATACTGACCGCGATAGTCGATCATATCGATGGCAAGCAGGTGTACGTGGATCTGGGTCATACGCAGGGCCTTCTGGACGAGAGCAATCAGATGCCCGGCGAAGAGTACCACATAAACGACCGCATAAAGGTGTACGTGCTTGAGGTACTGCGCGAGCCCAAGGGACCGCAGGTCAAGGTCAGCCGCACGCATATCGGCCTTATAAAGCGCCTGTTCGAAATCGAAGTGCCCGAAATACGCGACGGCATAGTGCTCATCAAGTCCATCGCGCGCGAGGCGGGCAGCCGCACCAAGATGGCTGTCATATCCAATGACCCCATGGTCGATCCGGTAGGCTCGTGCGTAGGTCCGCGCGGTATGCGCGTTGAAAACGTCGTAGCCGAGCTCAAGGACGAAAAGATAGATATAGTAAAGTGGTCGCAGGACCCGCAGGAGTATATCGCAAACGCCTTAAACCCCGCGCGCGTGCTGAACGTGTACGTGTCCGAGCGTGAAAAGACCGCGAAGGTAATAGTGCCCGATAACCAGCTGTCCCTTGCCATAGGTAAGGAAGGCCAGAACGCACGCCTTGCGGCGCACCTGACCGGCTGGCGCATCGATATAAAGAGCCAGACTCAGGCGGAAAATGAACTTCTGGGCATGACGGATGAAAAGTCCGATAAGGCGGATGAAGAGCCTAAGAGCGAGGAAGCCGCCGAATAAGCCATAAAAATACACGGGGCGCATAGGGCGCCCGGAAGGGAGGGACGTATGCCGCCCAAACAAAAGAAGATTCCCATGCGCATGTGCGTGGGCTGTCGTGAAATGAAGCCCAAGCGCGAGATGGTGCGCATAGTCCGCTCACCCGAGGGCGCAATCGCGCTGGACAGGGTAGGGCGCGCGCCCGGCAGAGGCGCGTATATCTGCCACGATCCCGAATGCCTTAAGAAGGCCGAAAAGAATAACCTCCTGGCCAAGGCGTTCGAGTGTCCGGTTGATAAGGAAGTCTATCGCCAACTACTTACAGAGCTGGATACGGACGGGGCAAATGCCCCGGAGGTCAAACAGTGAGTGCGCAGTTGGGTTTGATAGGAATAGCGATGCGCGCAGGGAAGTTGACACTGGGCGAGGAAGCGAGCCTGGACGTCATACGCGCGGATCGCGCGGCACTCATAATCGTCGATGAGGGGGTATCGCCCGGCACGTTAAAGAAGTTCCGCGACGCCTCGGCGTTCCATAATGTCAAAATGGTAACACTTGAGGCCGGTCAGCTGGGGCGATTGGTCGGAAGACCAAACCGCAGGACCGCCGTCGTGCAGGATAAAAAACTTGCCGAAGGCATATTAAAGGGCATGGGAATAGTGCCCGAATCCGGAGAAGACAAGATTTGATATTTACCGATTGCAATACGCGGGGGTGCATAATTTAGATGGCCAAAGTCAAGGTACAGGACGCAACAAAGGAAGTTGCTTCCAATGCGGGCAGGCTGCTCGACACCGTATCCAAATCGCGCAAGCAGGCGCAGGAAGCACTGCGCGCACTGCGTCAACTGGAGGAGAAGCTAACCGCCAGCGAAACTCAGAAGCAGGAAGAAAAGCGCAAGGACGCTCGCGTTGAAGCGCCTGTATTCATGAACGCGTTTTCATCCGACCAGTTTGCGGCGCAGCATGAGGCTAATCAGGCTGTAAAGCAGGCTGCAAAGCCCGAAGCGCCTCAGCCGGCGCCCGCGGCGCAGCCGGATAAGACCGAAAACGCACGCGCCGAGCGTACCGAACAGGCGGCACCCGCCGCAAAGCCCGCAGATAATCAGCCCGAGCGTCGCCCGGCGGATAAGAACAATGACCGCCGCGGTGCTCAGGGTCAGCAGCGCCCCGCGCAGCAGGGCGACCGCCGCGCGCCTCAGGGCGGCGCGCGTCCTCAGGGCCCGTACGGCAGACCCGTACCTCAGGGCGACAATCGCCAGGGACCGTACGGTAGGCCTGTTCAGCAGGGCGATAACCGTCAGGGACCGTATGGCAGGCCTGTTCAGCAGGGCGACAATCGTCAGGGCCCGTACGGCAGACCCGTTCAGCAGGGCGACCGTCAGGGTCAGTACGGAAGACCCGCGCCTCAGGGCGACCGCCAGGGTCAGTATGGTAGACCCGCGCAGGGTGCTCAGGGCGGCTTCAATCGTCCGCAGGGCGATAGACCTTCGCGTCCCGGCATGGGCGGCGCGGGACGTCCCGCTCAGGGCGGTTCGTCGCGCATGGGCGGCGGCTCTCAGCGTCCCATGGGACGCAAGTCCACACCCGAACTCGTGCCCACCGTCGAAAAGGAGCGCGTGTCCAATTACGATCCCAATAAGAAGAACTACGTGCGCCAGCATGATCCCGAGCACGTAGCCAAGAACCGCAGGCAGCTGGCCAAGAGCGAGGCACCGTCTTACAACGATGACGAGTACGTACGCGGCGGCAAGCGCGCCAAGGGCAAGAAGGTAGCGGTCAAGCAGGAGCCCATCAAGATAGAGAAGGCATTCATGACCGCCGAGAACATTACCGTGCGCGACCTGTCCGAGCGCATAGGTAAGCCCGCGGGCGAGATAATTAAGAAGCTGATGGGTCTGGACATAATGGCGACCATCAACTCCGATCTGGACTACGACACGGCGCTGCTGGTCTGCTCCGACTTCGGCATAGAGCTGGAGCTCAAGCTGGACAAGACCGCCGAGGACTTCCTGAGCGCCGAAGATGTGACCGATGCCGAGAGCGATCTGATAACCCGCCCGCCGGTAGTCACCATAATGGGTCACGTCGACCACGGCAAGACCTCGCTGCTTGACTATATACGTAAGACGCGCGTTACCGCGACCGAGGCGGGCGGCATAACCCAGCACATAGGCGCGTACACCGTCGAGATAAACGGTCAGCAGATTACCTTCCTGGATACCCCCGGTCACGAAGCGTTCACCGCCATGCGCGCGCGCGGCGCTCAGTGCACCGATATCGCGATACTGGTCGTTGCCGCCGATGACGGCGTAATGCCCCAGACCATCGAGGCAATCAACCACGCAAAGGCCGCTAACGTGCCGGTAATCGTCGCCATCAATAAGTGCGACCGTCCGGGCGCGGATCCCGAGCGCATTAAGACCCAGTTGACCGAGTACAACCTCGTCTGCGAAGAGTGGGGCGGCGATACGATAATGGTTCCCGTGTCCGCACTGACCGGCGACGGCGTGGATTCGCTGCTGGAGATGATACTTCTGCAGGCCGAGGTGCTCGACCTCAAGGCCAACCCCAACCGCATGGCGCGCGGCATAATCGTCGAGGCCAAGCTGGACAAGGGTCGCGGCCCTGTGGCAACCGTGCTGGTGCAGAACGGTACCTTGCATACCGGCGACACCATCGTCGCGGGTACCGCATACGGACGCGTGCGCGCCATGGTCAACGACCGCGGCGAGCGCACTACCCAGGCCGGTCCGTCCATGCCTGTTGAGGTCATCGGCTTTAACGATGTGCCCGAGGCGGGCGATCAGATAAGCGCGGTCGAGGACGATAAGCTCAGCCGCCTTGTCGCCGAGGAGCGCAAGCAGAAGCTGCGCGCGGCACTGGTCAAGAACGACTCCAAGGCATCGCTGGACGATCTGTTCAACCAGATCGGCAACGGCGTAAAGGACCTGAACATAATCGTAAAGGCGGACGTGCAGGGCAGCGTAGAAGCGGTCAAGCAGTCGCTTGAAAAGCTGAGCAATGACGAGATTCACGTCAAGATCATTCACGGCGGCGTAGGCGCGATAAACGAAACCGACGTAATGCTCGCATCGGCGTCCAACGCGATTATCGTAGGCTTCAACGTGCGTCCCGATAGCAAGGCATCGCAGCTGGCCGAGCGCGACCAGATCGATGTGCGCCTCTACCGCGTAATATACGACGCGATAGAGGAGATTCAGGCCGCTATGAAGGGCATGCTCGCACCCAAGTTCAAGGAAGTTATATTGGGTCATGCTCAGATGCGCCAGGTATTCAGAGTATCCGGCGTAGGCACTGTCGGCGGCGGCTACGTTACCGACGGCAAGATTCAGCGCAACGCCCAGATACGACTGCTGCGCGATAATATCGTAATTCACGAGGGCAAGATAAGCTCGCTCAAGCGCTTCAAGGATGATGCCAAGGAAGTGGCGCAGGGCTTTGAATGCGGTATAGGCATTGAAAACTATAACGATATCAAGGAAAACGACGTTATCGAGTGCTTCGTGATGGAAGAGATCAAGGACTGATGTGATTTGCGCCGCGCATGGGCTGAATGCTGTGCGCGGCGTTTTTGGGCTTTATATAACGACTTTAAGGAGCAATAAATGGCATATAATAGGATAGACCGCATCTCCGAAGAGGTGCGCCGCGAGCTGGATAAGCTCATACGCGAGGATCTGCGCGACCCGCGCTTTTCGGGTACTTTTTCGATAACGCATGCCGACGTCACGCGCGACCTTAGGTACTGCAAGGTGTACGTGAGCGTGCTGGAAGCGGAAAAGCGCAAGGGCGTAATGGACGCGCTCAAGAGCGCCGCGGGCTTTCTGCGCCGCGAATTGGGACATAGGGTGGACCTTAGGTATACGCCCGAGCTGATATTCGAGCTGGATACCAATATGGAGTATGCCAGCCGCATGACTAAATTGATTGATGAAGCGGTGAAGAGGGATGGCGCAAAGTCAAGTGAAGCTCAGTAAGTATAACACCGCCGCCGAGCTTATCGAATGGATGCGCGCGCACGATAACATTGGCGTAGTGTGCCACATCTCGCCCGATGGCGATACGATAGGCAGCGGTCTGGCACTCGCCGAGGCGCTTAGGAGCATGGGCAAAAACGCATGCACTATGTGCCAGGACGAGATCCCCAAGATGTATCACTTCATGCCGGGCGCGCTGGACATATGCTCGCCCGAAAGCGCGCCGTTTACCGTGCGCTCGCTGCTATTTTGCGATGTGAGCGACGAGCTGCGCGCCGGCAGTTGCCTTATGCCCGAGATAGCGGAGCGCGCCGTGCTGGATCATCACGAGACCAATCCGGCGTACTGCACCGTTAACTTCGTGGACGGCAATGCCGCCGCGGCAGGCGTTATGGTCGTGGAACTCATGGATAGACTGCGCATGAAGCTCACGCCCGCCATGGCGGAAAACCTCTACGTGGCGATAACGACCGATACCGGCAACTTCGCGTTCCCGTCGACCGATGGACGCACGCTGCGCGCGGGCGCAAAGTGCCTGGACGCGGGCGCGGACCCGGATAAGGTGACGCGGCTCATGTTCAGGATGCGCTCGGTGGCGCGCACAAAGCTGTTGGGCGCGGCTGTGGGCAGCATGCTCTTTTTAGACGATGGCAAGATCGCCATGTTCAAGGTCAGCCGCAGTATGATGGATGCGTGCGGCGCGACGGCAGCCGACTGCGAGGGCATTGTCAATTTCGGCACCAACTGCGAAGGCGTGCGCGTGGCGGCACTGCTGCGCGAGCAGCCGGACGGGCGCATTAAGGTGTCGCTGCGCTCGGCGGACTCAACGGACGTGAGCCGCGTGTCGCTTATACACGGCGGCGGCGGTCATAGGGCCGCGGCGGGCTGCACGCTATCGGCGAGCATGGACGATTGCGCGGACATGATCGCAATCGAGCTGATGGAGGAAATAGACCGCACCGAGTGAAAAAAATACGGCGAATTACCGCCGCGAGAGGACTTGAATGGACGGATTTATTAACCTGCTCAAGCCGCCGGGAATGACGTCGTCGGACGCTGTCGTGTATGTGCGTAAGCGTCTGCCGCGCGGCACAAAGGTGGGTCACGCGGGCACGCTGGACCCCGAGGCGGCGGGCGTACTGCCGGTCATGGTGGGGCGCGCCGCGCGATTGAGCGATTACATAATGACCGGCGAAAAGGAATACATATGCGAAATCGCCCTGGGCGTTGCGACCGACACGCAGGATGCGCAGGGCACGGCGGTGGGCGAGCATAACGCGCCCGCGTCGGAAGATGAGCTTAAGGCGGTGCTCGACCGCTTCCGCGGCGACATAATGCAGGTGCCCAGCACATTCAGCGCGCTAAAGGTGGGCGGACGCAAGATGTGCGACATAGTGCGCCAGGGTGGCGAGGTCGCGCCCGAGGCGCGCCCGGTCACGATATACGCGCTTGACTATCTGGGGCGCGGCGCGGAGGATGGATACCTCTTGCGCGTACGCTGCTCAAAGGGCACGTATATACGCGCGCTGTGCGATGACATAGGCAAGGCGCTGGGGTGCGGCGCGCATATGCGCTTTCTGCTGCGCACACTGAGCGCGGGCTTTTCGATAGATGACGCGTGTACGCTTGAGGAGCTTGACGCGGATTTGAGCGCGCACCTTATGCCCATTGACGCGCCGATAGGGTATATGCCGCGCGTGCTGTGCGGGCGCGACCTGTACGCGCGCATGTGCTGCGGCAATCGCCTCGCGTGCGATATGTTGCGCGGCGATGTGGACGCGGCGGGCTGCGTGCGCCTGTACGTAAACCGCGAAAGCGATTTGGACGCACTCGAGCGCGATGCCTTAGCGGGCGGCACGCCTAAAGGCTACGCCTTTGCCGGCATAGTGGAGCGCGACGGGGACGAAATGCGCTTTAAAGCCATGCTGTTTGAGCCGGAGGACTGATTCAATGCAAGTATACGATTCAATGGATGCCTATGCGCGCGAGGGCGGCGAATGCGTCGTGGCGCTGGGCATGTTCGACGGCGTTCACGTGGGGCACGCCGCGCTGCTGGGTGAGGCAGTGCGCCGCGCGCATGCATTGGGCATTGCCGCCGTGGCACTGACGTTTAAGCAAAACCCGCTAAGCGTACTGTGCCCCGAGCGCGCGCCCGGCGACATAATGCCGCTAAGCGATAAGCTAAGCGCGATAGCCGCCCTGGGCATTGACGCGGCGGTGGCGGAGGACTTTACGCTTAAATACGCGTCGCAGGACGGAAGCGACTTTGCGCACGCGCTTAAGAGCAAAATGCACGCGCGCGCTGTCGTGGCGGGGTTCAACTACACGTTCGGCAATAAAGGCGCGTGCGGCGTTGAGGATTTAAAGCGCTTCGGGCAGACCTATGGCTTTGACGTAATAGTCGTGCCGCCGGTCGAAATAATGGGCGACGCGGCGTCATCCACGCGCATAAGGCATTGCCTAAGTCAGGGCGACATAGCGGGCGTAAACGCGCTTATGGGTAGACCCTACGAGA
Organism: uncultured Oscillospiraceae bacterium; assembly: GCA_964439295.1. Classification (GTDB taxonomy): domain Bacteria; phylum Bacillota; class Clostridia; order Christensenellales; family Aristaeellaceae; genus Fimadaptatus. The sequence goes on along the minus strand of CAYTOU010000045.1, from coordinate 3,266 downwards.
TGCGCGGCACAATTATGCACGGTAAGCACCTGGGGCACAGCTTGGGCTTTCCCACTGCCAACCTAAACATAGAGCGCGGGCGGGCACTGCCGCGCGCGGGCGTATATGTGTGCGCACTGCGCATTGACGGCGGCAAGTGGCTGCCCGGCGTGCTCAACATAGGCTCTCAGCCCACCGCGCCCAGCGGGCACATGACGTGCGAGGTGAACGCGTTAAGCCCGATAGGCGATGTGTACGGGCACTCGATGACGGTAATGTACCTTGGCTTCAGGCGTCCCGAGCGCAAGTTTGGCAGTGTCGAAATACTGCGCGAGCAGGTGGAAAACGACAAAGCCGACGCGCGCGAGTACTTTGCGGGGAGCGATATAATCGAGCGACTCAATGCCTAAAGCCTAAACGAAATAAGATTACGATAACAAATTTGGCGTTTACAAACCGCTCAATGCATGATACAATAGACGATGTGGTTTGCGAAAATAGACGCAAAACTTACCGTGAGCCAGGCTTTACGCTTCTCCGACGTATTGCGTAGTCCGCGGTGCAAAGAATTAAGGAGGAAACTACAATGATCGACAAGTCTGCTATTATCGCCGAATACGCTACCCATGAGGGTGACACCGGTTCCCCTGAGGTTCAGGTTGCTCTTCTGACCGCTCGTATCAATCACCTGAACGAGCATCTGCGCGACAACAAGAACGACCACCACTCCCGTCGTGGCCTGCTGCTGATGGTTGGTCAGCGCCGCGGCCTGCTGGAGTACCTCAAGCGCAAGGACATCGAGCGCTATCGTGCGCTGGTTGCCAAGCTGGGTCTGCGTAAGTAATATACACGCGTGCCTTTGTGCGCGGAGGGCGGCTCCGGTACGCGCAAAGCATATTTATCGACTTAAACGGGCTTAATTTTAAGCCACTGTTGGATCGGTATAAGTGCCGTCGTTCGGTGGGGCAGAGCCACATCGGACGGCGGCTTTTAAAATGCGCGTGATAATTTGCACTGCTAGAGTTATCAATATAAAAGGTTAATATAGATAAGTTGCCTGAAAGGAGGCAAAGCATGGACAAGAAGTATTCTATGGAGCTGGCCGGCCGCACACTGACGCTGGAATTCGGCAAGTATGCGCAGCAGGCCAACGGCAGTGTCCTGGTTCGCTACGGCGATACGGTTGTGCTGGTTTGCGCGACCGCGGCGGCTGCACCGCGCCCGGGCATGGACTTTTTCCCGCTTAGCGTTGAATTTGTGGAGAAGCTATATTCGGTAGGTAAGATACCGGGTGGCTTCATTAAGCGCGAAGGCCGTCCCAGTGAGAAGGCCACTCTGACCTCGCGCCTTATCGATCGCCCCCTCCGTCCGCTGTTCCCCAAGGGAATGCGCAATGACGTACAGGTGGTCGCGACCGTTCTGTCCGTTGACACCAACCAGCCCCCGGAAATACCGGCAATGATCGGTTCTTCCATCGCGCTGTGTGTAAGTGATATACCCTTCGCCGGTCCTACCGGTGCTGTTAACGTGGGTCTGGTCGATGGCGAATACATCATCAACCCCAACGATGAGCAGCGCGCGGCATCCGACCTCAACCTGACCGTGTCCGGTACCAAGGACGCCGTCATGATGGTTGAAGCCGGTGCTAACGAAATCACCGAAGAAGTAATGCTCAAGGGCATAATGCTGGCTCATGAGGAAATCAAGAAGCTGGTCGCGTTCCAGGAGCAGATCGTCGCCGAGATAGGCAAGCCCAAGCGCGAATTCCCGCTTGAAACCGTGGGCGACGATGTGAAGGAAGCCGTGCGCGCGTTCTCTTACGACCGCATGGTATGGGCTTTCGACACGTTCGAGCGCTACGAGCGCGAGGCGCGCGAGGCTACTGTTACCGAGGAAGCTCATGCTCAGTTCGACGCTCAGTTCGAGGGTCGCGAGCGCGAGATAGACGATGCCCTGTACGCAATCAAGAAGGAAATAATGCGCGGCAAGATACTGGATGCCGGCGTGCGCCCCGATGGTCGCGCGCTGACCGAGGTTCGCCCGATATGGTGCGAAACCGGCATACTGCCCCGCACTCACGGCAGCGCGGTATTCACCCGCGGTCAGACCCAGGTTATGACTGTAGTAACCCTGGGCGCGATGGGCGATGCTCAGATGCTGGATGGCCTGGGCAATGAGGATACCAAGCGCTACATGCATCACTACAACTTCCCGCCGTATTCCACCGGCGAGGCTAAGCCGATACGCAGCCCGGGTCGCCGCGAAATAGGTCACGGCGCACTGGCCGAGCGCGCACTGGAGCCCATGATCCCGTCGGAAGAAGAGTTCCCCTACGCGATACGCCTGGTCAGCGAGGTTATGAGCTCCAACGGCTCCACCTCTCAGGCTTCGGTCTGCGGCTCCACTCTGTCGCTGATGGACGCGGGCGTGCCGATTAAGCGCCCCGTTGCCGGCGCGGCCATGGGTCTTATAAAGGCCACCGACGATTCCGGCAAGGTCGCAATCCTTACCGATATACAGGGCCTTGAGGACTTCCTGGGCGATATGGACTTCAAGGTTGCCGGTACTACCGAAGGTATTACCGCAATCCAGATGGATATAAAGATAAAGGGCATTGACGAGGCTATACTGCGTCAGGCTCTGCGTCAGGCGCATGACGCGCGCATGTTCATACTGGGCAAGATGCTGGAGTGCCTGCCCGCACCGCGCGATCATATGAGCAAGTACGCGCCCAAGATAACCCGCTTCACCATCAACCCCGACAAGATCCGCGAGGTTATAGGTTCGGGCGGAAAGACCATAAACAAGATCATTGCCGAAACCGGCGTCAAGATAGACATCGAGGACGATGGCCGCGTGTATATCTCCACTGCCGATGAGGACGCCGCGGCGCGTGCCCGCTCCATGATAGAGGGCATCGCCAAGGATCCGCAGGTCGGCGATGTGTTCCGCGGCAAGGTCGTGCGCATAATGCAGTTCGGCGCGTTCGTAGAGTTCGCCCCGGGCAAGGACGGCCTGGTACATATCTCCAAGCTGGCTGACAAGCGCGTTGAGAAGGTCGAGGATGTCGTGAACATAGGCGATGAGCTGGAGGTTCGCGTAGCCGAGATAGACTCTCAGGGCCGCATCAACCTGGTGCGCAACGACATCACTTATACCAATAACGAGATGCCCGTGCGCCGCCCGCGTCCGTCCTTCGGCGATCGCGATCGCCGTCCGCCGCGCAGGCCTAACAACTGATAAAGGCATAAACAAGGGCATGGACGCACGCGTTCATGCCCGATTTT
>CAYTOU010000044.1:0-13024 GCA_964439295.1 uncultured Oscillospiraceae bacterium | reverse complement strand
GAACGGCTTTTCTTTGCAGCTTTCTTTTCCCGAAAAGAAAGCGCGTTCCCCCGTCCCCTCTGCTACTTCTTCTTCAGCTTGCCGCGTTCGGGGTTGGCGCTGTTAAGTATCGCTTCGCAGGCGAGGGAGCCTACCGCGGCGCCGACGGCTAGGTGGAGGGCGCTGGCATCGGCGGCGGCTAGAGTGGTGGCGTACTCGGTCAGAGAGGCTTTTAGGTAGTCGCAGAAGGCCGAGTAAACGTCTCGAATGCTCGCGCCTTGCTCGGCGTTCATTAGACGCGTTACGTCGTCTATTGAGTTCGCTTGCTTGAGTACTACTAGCATCGATAGCGCCGCAAGCTGCTCGCGACAGTACTTCTTGCCGTCCGGACGCGATATAACGCCCATCTTCACATAGTTGTTTATCATCGATGGCGTCAATAAGCGCGACGCACTCTCGCCGTATAGCGGCGCATACTGCCGCTCAATAAACGTTATCACTTGATCCTTGTATAAGCCAAGATCCGGTATCTGATCCCACGCAATCGGCTCGTACGCACGCATGCGCTCGATTATGTCCATAATATTGTCCTTTCCGTATGTCAATACGCGGATGCACGCCGCGTAATACTCTCTCACATACATTATACCACATATGCCGACACCTTAAAAGCAATTTTGAATATTTCATGGCAGATTTTGAAACCTATTGACAAGTTCCGCGTTATGGTGTAATCTAGTATTGGTTACTAGATGAGGGGGTATTAAGCATATGAATATTACCGGTATAAGCCTGTGGGGCGATTCAATAGGTAAGGGCGTAATGTATGATGCACAGCGAGGCAGGTATTCGATATACCCGGGTAATCTTTTCAGCATGCTTAAAAAGAGCCTGGATATACCGGTGGATAACTACGCGGTCATGGGCAATACCGCGCCGGTGGGTGCCGAGCGCATGCGCCGCGCGACTCTTCAGGAAGGAAGCCTGGCCGTGATAGAGTTCGGCGGCAACGACTGCGATATGCCGTGGGCGGATATATCGGGCGCGCCCGATAAGGACTATCAGCCGCGCACGCCGCTTAAAGAGTTCCATGACGCAGTGTGCGATATGATATACCGCGCGCGCAGTCAGGGCGCAACGCCGGTGCTGGTCACTCCACCGCCGCTGGATGCCACGCGCTACTTTAACTGGGTGTCGCGTAAGCTAAGCGCGGATAATATAATGGAGTACCTGGGCGATGTGCAGTATATATACCGCTGGCAGGAGCATTACGCGAGCGCGGTCAAGCGCATTGCCGCCGAAACCGGCTGCGCACTGTGCGATATACGCGATCAGTTCCTGGCGATTAGGCGCATAGATAAGCTGTTGTGCGTGGACGGAATTCATCCCAACCAGGAAGGGTACTCAATAATTACCAACTATGCCACAAAACGCTTGAATGAAGTTTACGATGTCGTCATATAATAGATTTCAGCGAGCTGTCCGAGCGGCAAGCTGCCTTCTTTTTCAAAAGCGCGCCCACATTGCATACTTGAGGTATGTTGAGGGGCGCGCTTTTTTTAAATCTCCGCTTAACATGTCGATAAAACTGCATTAAGCCTATTAATTGGTATTAATCCGACATAAAATGCGCAAAAAATGCATTTTAAATCGGCAGGCATTGACGAAACCCCAAAAGAACGTTATAATTAAAAGCTGTATGGAACTGCATTCTGTCATTCAGTATTGACCGTAAGGTCAGTGAGACAAGGACGCGTGCCGCCCACACGGACGCGCGAGCGAAACGGCAGTATGACAGGCATGTAAAGGAGGAGCTGTTACTCATGAACAGGAAAGGAAAAAACATCCTTATACTGGCCGTTATTGTGGCGCTGACAGTATGCGTGGGTCTGCTGGCGATAAACGGCGCTCAGGTTGGCAAGTGGCGTCTTAAGCCGGTGGGTGAAGCGATCTCGCTGGGTCTCGACCTGCGCGGCGGCGTGTACGCTGTGTATAAGGCGAAGGATCCCGATCAGGATAACCTGGATACGCTCATCGAAGGTACCATTAACATAATGCGCACCCGTCTTTCCGACAAGGGCTATAACGAGGCCACTGTCACAAAGCAGGGCAACGACCGCATCCGCATAGAGATCCCCGATGTGCAGGATCCCTCGGCAGTACTTGACATAATCGGTACACCGGCACATCTGGAATTCAGAACATCCGACGGCACAGTGGTTCTGACCGGTGACGACATAAAGAGCGCTACCGCCGTGACCGATGCCGCGGGTAGCGAATACAAGGTACAGCTTGTGCTCAACGAGTCCGGTAAGGAAGCATTCGCGACCGCGACCAGCGAGAACATAGGCAAGACCATTTCGATCTACCTTGACGACGAAGTTATTTCCTCCCCCACCGTCAACTCGGCGATAACCGGCGGCGAGGCGGTTATAGAGGGTGACTTCACGCTGGACGAGGCACGCGAGCTGGCAAGCCTGATTCAGTCGGGCGCACTGCCGCTGGATATCGAGCAGGACGAAGTTTCCGCCGTATCCGCAACGCTGGGCGTTGACGTAATCGAGCGCGCCGTTACCGCGGGCGTTATAGGCGTCATACTGGTCATGCTGTTCATGATAGCGATTTACCGTCTGAGCGGCGTGCTGGCATCGCTGGCGCTGAGCATTTACATCATTATCGTGTTCTACCTGATGGCTCTGGTGCCCGGCATACAGCTTACGCTGCCCGGCATCGCGGGTATCGTCTTGGCAATAGGTATGGCGGTTGACGCAAACGTCATCATATTCGAGCGCATACGCGAAGAGCTTAAGAACGGTCGCACGATGGATTCGGCGATCAATCGCGGCTACAAGAACGCTTTGAGCGCGATAATCGACTCCAACGTAACTACTATAATCGCATCGTTCGTGCTGATGTACTTCGGCACCGGTTCGATAAGGGGCTTTGCAAACACGCTGTTCATCGGTGTTGTGGTATCCATGTTCACCGCCATAGTCGTCACCCGCGTACTGCTCAAGTGCTTGGTCGGCGCAGGTGTGGACAACGCAAAGCTCTATTCACGCTGAGAGGAGGATGGGCGACATGAGTAAGTTTTCGTTTACAAAGAATTTTAAGGTTGCTCTGATCATCCCGGCGGTAATAATTGTAGTATGCATTATACTGTCAATATGCGGACGGGGCATGAACCTGGGCATAGACTTCACCGGCGGCTCGCTTCTGACCTATGACATGGGCGGCGAGTTCGACATGGATAAGGTAAATGAGTGCATCGAGTCCGTGGGCATAACCGAGTACCAGAGCGCTGCCAGCGGTACCGATGTAAAGGATACCCTGCAGATTCGCCTGCAGAGCAGCATGTCCGATGAGGATCACCGCAACGCACTGGATGACGCGCTGTATGCGGCATTCCCGGATGCTTCCTTCACCAATCAGGAATACGTGGGCGCCGTCGCCGGTCGCGACCTGATCGCCAACGCGTTCTATTCGGTACTGATCGTTGCAGTCTGCATGCTGATTTACGTTGCAATCCGCTTTGACTTCCGCTCGGGTCTGACCGCGGTGCTGGCGCTTCTGCACGACGTATGCATGATGGTTTGCGGCATGGTAATCTTCCGCGATATGTTCCAGGCCGATTCCTCGTTCATAGCCGCTATGCTGACCATAGTCGGTTACTCCATCAATAACACGATAGTCATATTCGACCGCATTCGTGAAAACCAGAAGCTGCCCGAGTTCCGTGGCAAGCCCCGCATGGAGCTGGTCGACGTGAGCGTACGCGAGACCCTGACCCGTACGATCAATACCTCGGTCACTACCCTTATCACGATAGTGATGCTGTTCATACTGGGCGGCAACTCCATCCGTCAGTTCGCATTCCCGATCATCGTCGGTCTGGTTGCCGGCGTGTACTCCTCGGTAATGCTGAGCGGTCAGGCTTGGGCTTACATTGTGGACAATAACCTTTTGACCCGCAAGCCCAAGGAAAAGACCACCGGTAAGGCAAAGGCTAAGGCATAAACCTTATTTAAGCAAGCAACGACCGCCTCGACATTTTGCTGAGGCGGTCTTACTTTTAATGAAAATCACGGTGCGGCTTAAGTCCGCGCCGACTTATGTCAGGGAGAGCGCGTGTTCGCCCTTCCTGACACAAGCCGGAATATATCCCGCCACGCGCGGCATAAGCATATGGAGGTAATTGCAGTGTTGGTATTCAAACCCCGTGAAGAGATGAGCGGTATAATGTGCGATGCGGAGGGGCTGTCCCCGCTCATGAGGCGTCTGTTGGGTCAACGCGGCATAGTCACGCGCGCGCAGGCGGAGGCCTTTTTGCACCCCACAGCCGAGCAGCTGCATGACCCCATGCTGATGCAGAACATGTCCGCCATATGCGCGCGCATTCGTGAGGCGCTGGACAAGCATGAATCGATATGCGTATTCGGCGATTACGACGTGGACGGCGTGACCAGCTCGTCCATACTGTCGACCTATTTGCGCTCGCTGGGCGCGGATGTGTGCGTGTACATACCCTCGCGCCATCTGGAAGGATACGGGCTCAACATGAAGGCGCTTGAGGAGCTGACACAAAAGTGCAGCCTGATAATAACCGTGGACTGCGGCATAACAAGCGTGCAGGAGGTCGCATATGTCAAGTCGCTGGGGCGCGACATAATCGTCACCGACCACCACCAACTGCCGCCCGAACTGCCCGACTGCCTGTGCTTAAATCCGCTTATGGGCGATTACCCCTTCCGCAGGCTGTGCGGCGCGGGCGTGGCGCTGAAGATCGTCCAGGCCATGGGCGGCATAAGCGCAATGGAACCCTACTGGGATCTGGCGGCGCTGGGCACGATAGCCGACATAGTACCGCTGCTTGACGAAAACCGCGTGATTACATCGATTGGTCTAAACCGCATGAACAGTAACATGCGCCCGGGCTTAAAGGCGCTGTGCCGCGTGGCGGGCATAAAGCCCAACAGCGATGGCTCATACACAGTGACATCGGGCATAATAAGCTTTCAACTGGGGCCGCGCATTAACGCGGGCGGGCGCATGGAGACCTCCATGCAGTGCGTGGAGCTATTGACTACCGACGATCCGCGGCGCATAGAGGAGCTGGCCGAGCGTCTGGGCGAAGACAACAGGCAGCGTAAGCAGGAAGAAGACACGATACTCGCCGCCGCCGAAAAGATGCTCAAGGACGCGGACTTCACGTCTTTCCGCATAATAATAGTGTGCGGCGAGGGCTGGAATAAAGGTGTAATCGGGCTGGCGGCATCGCGCCTGACCGACAAGTACCACTACCCGTCCATAGTGCTTTCGCGCGACGGCGACAGCTGCGTGGGCTCGTGCCGCTCGATAGAGGGTGTAGACATATTCGCCGCGCTGTCCAGCTGCCGCGAGTTGTTTACGCGCTTCGGCGGACATCCGCAGGCGGCGGGACTGACCATACCGACCGCTAACCTAAACGAGATGGTCACGCGACTAAACGAGTATCTGCGCAAAAACGTAGACCCGCGCGTATACATGCCCGCTGTAGAGTACGACTGCGAAATAGAGCCCGGTCAAGTGACTCTGGAAACCGCGCGCGAACTGGAGATGCTCGCGCCCACCGGATTCGGTAACCCATCGCCGGTATTCCGCATGCAGGCGCGATTCCAGAGCGCGACACAGGTCGGAAAGGACAAGGCGCACTTAAAAGCCAAATTGGACTGCGGCGGCATACAATTGGACGCGATAGCATTCCGCAAAGGGGATCTGATGCAGGAAGTATCGGGGCTGCATAAGGATCTGATATTCAGCATGTCGGTAAACTCGTATAACGGGCGCGACAGCGTGCAGGCATCGATTAAGGAAATAGGCAGCATATCCCCCGCCGCCGACATTGCGCGCATGCAGGAGTACGCCGAGCGCGACTATATTTGCTATCTTGACAGCATGTTGTATAATATTACCAACGACACGGCTCAGGCGCGCGTAATAACGCCCGAGCAATTAGCACTACTTATAAAGCGCGATGCGCAGGGAATTGTGCTGGCGGGCGAAAGCCCGGCGCAGCTCAAAAAGGCGCTATTGACGCTGTGCGGGCTGGGCGTGACCGATCTGCCCGACGTAAGTCGAGGATACCCGACCGACAGGCGCGCGTTCAATGCGATGTGCCTATGCCCCGTGGGTCTGCCACCCAAGGGGTACAAGTATTACGTATCGCTGGGCGGCTGGCTGGACGGGTCGATTGTATACGCTATGCAGCGCGCCGGTATAAATGTGCTGTCGCTGGGCAATATGGCATATGCAATCAAGCCCGACGACAACCATCTGCGCGCGGCATACAAGTACGTGGCGCGCAATGCGCTGACGCTCGCGGGAGTGAGCGATGTCGTGACTCAATCGCAGATGATTGCGCGCGACGCGGACATAACGCCGGCTCAGGCGGTGATAACCGCGCACATATTCCGCGAATTGGGTCTGGTCGAATTTTCACGCGAAAAGCGCGCGATGCGCGTGATGCCCATGCGCAAGGTGAATCTAAGCGATAGTCTGATTTACCAAAGGACGGGCTTAGCCGCGCAATAAATCCCATATGAATATTCCGCTCGCGCAATTGAAAGGTGGTGGAAGCTGTGGCTGATGATTATCAGGGGCAGCTTGAGGAACTAAAGTCGAAGATACTGCACTATCATCCCACAGACGATGTGGGGCTGGTCGAGCGCGCGTTTTATTTCGCGCAGGAGGCGCATAAGGACGTTATGCGCAAATCGGGCAAGCCATACTTCACTCACCCACTGCGCGTTGCGTTCATACTATCCGATCTGATGATGGACTCAACCACATGCGCGGCGGGGCTATTGCACGATGTGGTCGAGGATACCGATATAACGCTTAATGACATAACCGAAAAGTTCGGCGACGAAGTGGCGCTGCTGGTAGACGGCGTGACAAAGCTGAATAAGCTGGACTTCATAAGCCGTGAGGAGCAGCAGGCCGAGTCACTGCGCAAAATGTTCTTAGCAATGGCCAAGGACATACGCGTGGTCATAATTAAGCTGGCCGACCGACTGCACAACATGCGCACGCTCAAGTTCCAAAAGCCCGATAGGCAGGTCGCAATCGCGAAGGAGACGCTGGACGTATACGCGCCGCTTGCGCACCGCCTGGGCATGTTTGCGATAAAGTGGGAACTTGAGGATCTGTCACTGCGCTACATTGAGCCCGCGATATACTACGATCTGGTCGAAAAAGTGGGCATGAAGCGCGCCGAGCGCGAGGAAACGATAAGGCAGGTAATATCGATACTGAGCGAAAAGCTGCAGGAGGCGGGCATAAAGGCCGAGATAGAAGGTCGCCCCAAGCACTTTTACAGCATATACCGCAAGATGTACCTGCAGCACAAGGATTTCGATCAGATATACGATCTGATTGCCACGCGCGTAATAGTCGATACCAAACAGGACTGTTATGCGGTACTGGGCATTGTACATACGCTATGGGCGCAGGTGCCCGGGCGGTTCAAGGACTACATATCCGTGCCCAAGCAGAATATGTATCAGGCACTGCATACCACTGTCGTGGGTCTAGGCGGTCAGACGTTTGAAGTGCAGATAAAGACGCACGAGATGCACAATACCGCCGAATACGGCATAGCGGCGCACTGGCGCTACAAAGAGGGCAAGTCGTCCGACGATCTGGATGACAAGCTGTATTGGCTAAGGCAAATACTGGACTGGCAGGACGATACAAAGGACGCCGGCGAATTCATGCAGTCGCTGAAGGTCGACCTGTTCGCCGACGAAGTACTGGTATTCACGCCCAAGGGCAAGGTAATAAGCCTGCCCAAGGGTGCAACGCCGCTGGACTTTGCATACCGCGTACACTCCGAGATAGGCAATAAGTGCGTGGGCGCAAAGGTCAATAAGCGCATTGTGCCGCTGGATTCCAAGCTGGAGACCGGCGACTTTGTCGAGGTGCTGACCTCGCAGAGCTCAAAGGGACCCAAGCTGGACTGGCTGAACATAGTCAAGACCAGCGAGGCAAAGGCCAAAATACGCGCGTTCTTCAAGCGCGAACTGAAGGACGAGCACATAGAGCGCGGGCGCGACATGCTTGAAAAAGAGGCCAAGCGCCAGGGCTACACGATGTCCCAGCTGATTCGTTCCGACAATTCGGACGCGATAAAGAACCGCTACAGTCTAAACACGCTGGACGACCTTTACGCGGCAATAGGCTATGGCGGCATATCGTTAAATCATGTAATGACGCGCCTGGTTGAGGACTACAAGAAGTATCAGCAAAAGCTCAACCCCGCGCCGCCCATAGCCGCGCAGGATCTTGTGACCCAGCAGCCGCCCGCAAAGCAGCAGGCAAAGCAAACTGCGTCCAACGGCATAATCGTAAAGGGCGAGTCCGGACTGCTGGTGCGCTTCGCCAAGTGCTGTTCCCCGCTGCCCGGCGATGAGATAATAGGATACATAACGCGCGGCAGGGGCGTATCGGTGCACCGCGCCGACTGCCTGAACGTGCGCGACATAGTGACCAACGAAAAGGATCGTCTGGTCGATGTATCGTGGGCGGGCGACGCGACCGGCGATTTCTCGGCCGAGATACAGATAATCGCGTACGATCACGCGGGACTTCTCGCCGATCTGTCGCTGCTGTTTTCGCAAATCGAGGTGCCGATTACGTCGGTTTCGGCGCACACAAACGCCAAGTCGAATATGTCTATGGCGAACGCGACTACGTCAATCAACCTTACCATAGAAACAAAGAACACTTTGCAGCTGGACAAGGTAATTCGCCAGCTCAAGAAGCGGTCGGATGTAATAGAGGTGTATCGAGTAATAAGCTAACTATCTGCGCGAAAAATACATACGTGTCATACGATACCCGATTATTATCACCGTACCCGATATAGTCTACATACAATGCAAACTATTTTAAGGAAGGCGATATAATGGCAGCAAAGCTGATCATACTCATGGCGTTTTTCATTGTCACCATAGGCATCGGCGTATATGCCCGCAGGCATGCGACCGATGTAAACGGCTTTGTACTGGGCGGACGCTCGGTAGGTCCGTGGCTGACCGCGTTTGCCTATGGCACATCGTACTTTTCCGCAGTCGTATTCGTGGGCTACGCGGGTCAGTTCGGCTGGAAGTACGGACTCGCATCCACATGGGTCGGCATAGGCAATGCTGTCCTGGGGAGTCTGCTGGCATGGATAGTGCTGGGCAGAAGGACAAGGGTCATGACCGTACACCTGTCCGCGGCGACAATGCCGGACTTTTTCGGCAAGCGCTTTGACAGCAGCAGTCTGAAAGTTGCCGCATCGATAATATCGTTTGTGTTCCTGGTGCCGTATACCGCGTCGATATATAACGGGCTTTCGCGCCTGTTCGGGCTGGCGTTTGACATACCGTACGAATGGTGCGTAATAGGCATGGCGGTGCTGACCGGCGTATACGTGATTATGGGCGGCTATATGGCGACCGCTATAAACGACTTTGTGCAGGGCATAATAATGCTCGTGGGCATATGCTGCGTAATAGGCGCGGTGCTGGGCGGTCAGGGCGGCTTCATGCAGGCGGTACGAAAGCTAGCCGAAATACCCAGCGATGTCGATGTGACTCTGGGGCAGCCGGGCGCGTTCACGTCGTTTTTCGGTCCCGACCCGCTTAACCTTATGGGCGTGGTAATACTGACCTCATTGGGCACATGGGGACTGCCGCAGATGGTGCAGAAGTTCTACTCGATAAAGAGCGAAAAGTCTATATCGACCGGCACGGTCATTTCGACTATATTCGCGCTGGTAATCGCGGGCGGTTCGTATTTCCTGGGCGGATTCGGGCGGCTGTTCGACAGCGCGTCCATATACAGCGCGGACGGCTCGATTGTGTACGACAGCATTGTGCCGTCAATGCTAAGCGATCTGCCCGATGTATTGATGGGCATACTGGTAATAATGGTGCTTTCGGCGTCCATGTCCACGCTGTCTTCGCTGGTTCTGACAAGCAGCTCCACATTCACGCTGGACATAATCAAAGAGAAGATAGACCCTAACCTAAGCGAAAAAAAGACGCTTGTCATAATGCGCGTGCTTATCGTCGCATTCATACTGGTGTCGGTCGTGCTGGCGCTTTACCCGCCCACGTTCATCGCCCAGCTGATGGGCATATCGTGGGGCGCGCTGGCGGGCGCATTCCTGGCGCCGTTTTTGTACGGACTGTATTGGAAGGGCACGACAAAGGCGGCGGTATGGGCATCGTTCATTGTGGGCGTGGGCATAACGGTCGTCAACATGTTCGCGGGCTTTATCGATTCGACTATAAACGCCGGTGCAATCGCAATGGCGGCGGGACTTATAATAGTGCCTATAGTCAGCCTGATTACACCCCGCCTAAGCAAATCGCGTGTAGAGGCCATATTTGCCTGCTACGAGAATAAAGTCACCGCACCCACAAAGAAGTACCTACCCGAGCAGAAGAGCCGCTAAGGGCATTCTGAGCACAAATAAAGATAAGTGCGTCTGCAGCTTACTTAAAAGCCGGCAGACGCACTTTTTTTGCCTTACAAGTCGATTATTTTATCTTAAGCACATTGGTGTACTTGGTGGGCAGCTTTTCGGGCAGCTGAACGGTCAGCACGCCAAACTCTTTGCGGAAGGGCACTGCGCCCACGCCCAGCAGTTCGACCGAATGTATCTCGTCATCGGCGAAGCTGCGCAGTACGGCGGTCTCGCCCGCGTGCATGCCCATCATGAATGCGTACACGGCGCCGTCCTTTTGCACAAAGCGGAAGTCGGTGCGGTTCCACTCTGTCTTGTCCTCGCGGAAGCCTTCGATGAGCACGCGCGTTTCGCCCTCGCCGAAAGTGCGCCACGGACGCGTGCCGTATACGGCCTCGGAGCACACCTCAAACCACTTTGCCAATTCAGCCAGTATATACTCGGCATCGTCGTCGATCGTGCCATCCGGGCGCTGCAAGACGTTTAGAAGCATGCAGCCGTTCTTGGATATAATGTCGCAGAGCATCTCGACGATCTGATCGGGCTGCTTGTAGGGGCTGTGTACATCGTAGAACCAGTTGCCTATGCAGGTATCGGTGTGCCAGGGCGCGGGCATAATGCCGGGCAGCTGGCTCTTTTCGATATCGAGAACGCCTACGCTGTATATCTCGGGGCGGCGATCCTTCTGAAGATATACCGCGCGGTTTTCGCCGTACTTTTCGATGGATTTATTGTACAGGTGCGCGACCGCCTTGAGGCCCTTTTCGTAGTCGCCCTCTTTTATCGCGGTGCCCTGATTGCTCATCCACTCGCTGCCGAAGGGCAGGGAGCCATCGGAATAGAGTATGTCGGGCTGATACTTTTCGATAATCTCATCCATAACGCGCAGCCAGTAGTCGTGATAGGCGGCGTTTGAGGTATACCACGGGCGCGCCTGAGTGGGATTGTCGGTGCCGTGCTCGTAGTTGTCGAAGTAGAAGTCGCGGTAGGCGGGATCGTTGCCATCGTAGGGAACGCCGGCGTACGGGCCGTAGCTGTCGCAGCCCTTATTTACGCGCCACCACGAGAAGGATGCACCCATGTGTTCGGTCAAGCCGAAGGGCAGGTTGTACTTGTCGGCGGCGGCCTTCCACAGACCCACTATATCCTTATGCGGACCGACCTTAGTGGCGTTCATGCGATTAAACTGGGAGTCGAAGTTGAAGAAGTGATCGTGATGCATCGCCTGCGCGACAAAGTAGCGCGCGCCGGCCTTATAGTACTTGGCCATAAGCGCATCGGGATCGAAGTTTTCGGCCTTCCACAGCTGCACCAGGTCCTTATAGCCGAACTTGGAGGGATGACCGTAGTGGCGCACGTGGTATTCGTACTGCGGCGTGCCCTGTATGTACATGTTGCGCGCGTACCAGTCACCGAACATGGGCACGCTCTGAGGACCCCAGTGGCTCCAAATGCCGAATTTGGCATCGCTGAACCACTTGGGCGCTTCATAGGTGCGCAGTGAATCAAACGTAGGTTCAAAATGCTTTGTCATAGTTTCAATCCTTTCTATTTTTTAATTTGCATTTGCGTTATTTCATATTCGCATTGATTGTATCATAGGTCAAGTAGATTGTCACCATCTGATTTTGTTTTGGGCGGCTTAACGGTGAGCATTATTGCTGCCTTATGTTGGTTACTTGTCCTTTATTTCGGTGAGCATGTACTTTGCAAATTCGCGCGAAAGCGTTTTTTCAAAAGCCATGCATGCGTCGGATGAGTAGTCAACAAGCGCGGCATTAATTAAGTCGTTGTACTTTTCGGGCAGGTTGTTAAGTCCCCACCTGCCGCCTTCCGGCTTGGAGAGAACGAGTTTTTCTCTTTTGAAGGCGAGTACGCGGCATAGGTTCAATATCGTATAGATCGGCGAAGAGAGTATATCCTCTTGCGCATTTTCTATATCGCAAAAGATGCTGTCAAAGTACGCAGCGTCGTCGACATCCTCAAACACGTCTTTGATCGCTTCGCCGTAAAGGCATATTCCCCTATGATAGATTACCTTAAAGTGCGCGGCGAGGTCTTTATCGGTGCCGTTCATATTAAGGACATAGTCGTAAGGATCGCGCCTGAACCAATCCAGATGCATGTTCGAAAAGTGCAATTCAAACGGCGTCGGATATACAAACGGCTTGCATACGGGCTTGAGTACTACGCTTATTTCGAGTCCCTTTTTAGGCGCGATGGTGTTTAGGTCGACTACCATTTGCATATATCGCAGCTTGTCTGCTACAGATATTGCATGATTGACAACAACAATCAGATCAATATCGCTCTTTAGGTCATTATAGCAGCCCATCGCCGCCGAACCGTGAAGGTATATTCCGGTTAGGTTGCCTTGAAGTATTGCTTTGCTTTTTTGTACAAAGGCATCTGTGACCGTTTTTAGTCTGTCCGTCATATGTACCTCCGGAAGGTGGTTGGGAATGTTGGAATATGGGGATTTTAGGGTCTAGGTAGGGATTAGGGATCAGGGACTAGGGATTAGCTGCGGTCAGAGTAGCTCATTACTGC
>CAYTOU010000043.1:0-13065 GCA_964439295.1 uncultured Oscillospiraceae bacterium | reverse complement strand
AAATTTCGCAAATTATTCCATCCGTGCTAGCATATGACACAATCGGGTGTTATAATGGCTTTTGCATTTATATCGCTATTTATGGAGGCGCTTATGGCACGAAAGTCTCGGAATTATGAGATAGACATGTGCAACGGTCCGCTTACGCGCAAGATAATCACGTACTGCATACCGCTTGCGCTATCGGGCATATTACAGCTGCTATACAACGCGGCTGACATCATCGTGGTCGGACGCTTTACCGGCGCTACCGCTTTGGCCGCCGTGGGTTCCACCGGCTCGCTTATCAACCTGATCGTAAACCTCCTAATCGGTCTATCGGTCGGCGCAAGCGTATGCGTGGCGAACTTTTACGGCGCGGGGCGCGTAAAGGACGTGCGCGACACGGTTCACACCGCCATGCTTATCAGCGTGGTCGGCGGCGTTATCGTGGGCATTGTGGGCATAGTATTCGCAAAGACATTCTTAGGCTGGATGGGCTCGCCCGACGACGTCATCGACCAGGCGGCGCTATATTTGCGCATATACTTTGCGGGCATGCCGCTTACAATGGCGTACAACTTTGCATCGGCCATATTCCGCGCGCTGGGCGACACAAAGCGCCCGCTATACTACCTGGCTGTTTCGGGCATAATCAACGTAATACTGAATCTGGTATTCGTTATCGTGTTCCACATGGGCGTTGCCGGTGTTGCCACCGCGACGGTCATTGCTCAGGCGGTTTCGACCACGCTTATCGTATCGTGCATGATACGCTCGCACGGCGTCATTCATCTGGATGTGCACGAGTTGCGCATACACGGCGACAAGCTGCGCGAAATAGTACGCGTGGGTCTGCCCGCCGGACTGCAGGGCACTATATTCTCTATATCCAACGTGCTTATTCAGTCCTCCATCAACTCCTTCGGTTCAATAGCCATTGCGGGCAACTCGGCGTCGTCCAACCTTGAGGGCTTCATGTACACGTCCATGAACTCGGTATATCAGGCGGCGCTGTCGTTCGCCGGTCAGAACATGGGCGCGCGCAAGTATTCGCGCCTTAAGAAGGTGCTGACCAACTGCCTATGCATAGTTACCGGCATAGGCATGGCCATGGGCGCGATATTCTACCTCATGCGCTATCAGCTGCTGGGCATATACTCGACCGATGCCGAGGTTATTTCCTACGGCATAGTACGCCTTGAGATATTCTGCCTGACCTACTTCACATGCGGCATGATGGACGTATTGGTAGGTCAGATGCGCGGCATGGGCTATTCAATAGTGCCCATGATAGTTTCCCTGGTTGGCGTATGCGGCATACGAATCGGCTGGATATACACTGTGTTCCGCGTGGATCACTCGCTGTTCTCGCTGTACATGTCGTACCCGGTATCGTGGGTAGTGACCATGGCGGTGCATTTCGGCTCGTTCCTATACGTATATCATAAGATAAAAAAGCGCACGGACGGAGTGCCCGATGTGCCCGCGCCTGAAACTGCCCAATAAAAAAGCATAGTAAAAGCCCGTCCCCCTGTCATGCAATTCAATGCACGGCGCGGGGACGGGCTTTTTTGTTTGTATTTATGAGGGGTTTATTCGCGGCTGCTCTTTACGTACGGCACGCCTTCCGCCTTAGGTGCGCGCGAGTTCTTGGACGTGAACGCGAGCACGATAAGCGTTATAAGGTAGGGCAAGAGCCTGTAGAAGTGCGCGCTTATATTGAGTTCCTTTAGCATATACACGCCGTCACCGTTTATGTCAAGGCTGGCGTACGATGCCGCCACACACTTAAACAGACCGAACAGCAGCGCCGCGCCCGCGACATTGAGCGGCTTCCAGTTGCCGAATATCATGACCGCCAGCGCGAGGAAACCGAAGCCCGCGACATCGCCGTTAGACGTACAGTTGGTCGTGGTCAGCGCGTACACGAATCCGCCCATGCCCGCCAGCGCGCCCGATATTATTACGCCCGCATAGCGCATGCGCCTTACATCGATGCCCAGCGAGTCCGCCGCGTGCGGGTTTTCGCCGCATGCGCGCAGGCGCAGACCGAAGCGCGTCTTATACAATATAATCGACAGTACGATGTACACCAGTATGCATACGTATGTCGCCAGGTATACCTTGTTTAGGAATGTTTCGCCTAAAAAGCCCATTTCCTCGCCGCGACCGTAACCGAACATGCTCTTTTTGAGCATGAACCAGCTTGCCGAGTCGCCGGTATACATCTGCAGCGTATTCTGATTGGCTATCATGCGCACGAAGAACAGCACCAGCGCGGGTGCCATCATGTTAAGCGCCGTGCCGCCTATTGTCTGATCCGCGTTCAGGTTAATCGACGCGAATGCCAGCAGCAGCGAAAACACCGCGCCCAGCAATGCCGACACCAGCATTGTCATGAACATAAAGCCCTGCAGCGACAGCCAATCGCCGTTGGCCTTAGCCGCGTCAAACACGCCGTACTGCTGCAGTATGCGCACGAATAGCACGCCGATGAACGCGCCGAATATCATCATGCCCTCCAGCGCGAGGTTGATTATGCCGCTGCGCTCGGAGAATATGCCCGCCAGCGCCACTATCATGAGCGGCACGGCGTATATAAGCGTCTGCCTGATCAAAAACGACATTACTTATCACCCTCCTTTGAGGAAGCGTCCGCCTTGCGCGATGCGTTCTGCATGGCCGTTTCGTGCTTGCGACCGCCCAGCCACATCTTGATAAGATGCGCGAATGCCGCCAGGTACACTATAACGGCGATTATAACGTCGGTAATGTACTCGTTGTACGCGGTAAGGTTAGTCAGCTGCAGACCCGATATATCCAGCATGGACATGAACATGCCCGAGAATATTACGCCGATGGGATTGGAGGATGCCAGCAGCGCGACCGGTATGCCGTTAAAGCCCACACCGGGCAGCGACTGATATGTGTTCCAGTAGAATTCGGTATTGCCCGCCAGGTAGTACAGTGCCGCTGCCGCGCCCGAAAGCGCACCTGCAATCGCCATGGAAAGCACTATGTTGCGCTTGTCCCTTATACCGGCATAGCGCGCGGCGAATCGGTTGGAGCCGCATACCTTGAGCTCATACCCCAGCGTCGTGCGGCTGAGCATTATGTAAATCAGTATCGCCAGCACTATCGCAATTATGATGCCGCCGTTTACCTGACTGCCCGGGAATAGCACATCCAGCCCCATCTTGGGCGTGGATACACCCGTGCCGTTTACATACGTCATTACGCCATCCACATTGTTTAGACCGTAGGACGTGCTGTATATATAGCTGGACTTGGTGTTTTCCACAACGTTTTTAAGCGTGCTTACATCGAATATCCACGTCACCAGGTTTGCGGCTATCCAGTTGGTTATTATGCACGCAATGACCTCGTTTATGTTGAAAAACGCCTTTAGCAGACCGGGTATCATGCCCCATAGCGCGCCCGCGGCCATGCCGCCCAGCAGTGCCAATGCCCATATCAGCCAGTGCGGCGCCGATGTCACCGGTATGCTCAGCGCGATATACAACGATGCCGTAGTGCCCGCCAGATACTGACCCGGCGCGCCTATATTGAATAGTCCGGTCTTAAACGCCACCGCGACCGAAAGGCCTGTCAGTATGAGCGGCGTTGCGCGAAACAGCATGTTGCCCACGTTTGTCGGGTTAAAGCCGAATGTCAATTCGCCCGCCGCGTCGCGTCCGGTACTGAATAGACCCATAAATACCAGCCGTATGCCATCCCATATGCTCTTTGCACCCAGTGACGAATCGCTAAGTCCCACCGCGATTATGACTATCGCGCCCGCGACAAGACCTATCGCAATGGATATAAGCGACGCCAGCACGGTCTGTCTGCCCGACTGCGCGGCAGAATGTTTGTCTCTCTTCATGCGCGCTCCCCCCTGCTCTGCCTTTTGCCGCCCGCCATGTACAGTCCCAATTCCTCAACCGTGACATGCTTGGGATCAAATTCGCCCACTATCTCGCCCTCGTACATGACCAGTATGCGGTCGGACAGGTTCATTACCTCGTCCAATTCCAGCGACACGAGAAGTACGCCCTTGCCCGCATCGCGCTGGGCAATCAGCTCGCTGTGTATGTACTCTATCGCGCCCACGTCCAGTCCGCGCGTGGGCTGTACGGCAATTATAAGCGGCATATCGCGATCCAGCTCGCGCCCTATTATCGCCTTTTGCTGATTGCCGCCCGACAGCGCGCCCGCGCGCGTCGTGGCGCCCGAACCGGTGCGCACATCGTACTTGTCGATAAGATGCTGCGCATAGTCGTGCACCGCGTCAAAGCGTATGAAGCCGCAGTGCTGGAACTCGGGCTCTTTGTACCGCTCGAGCACCATATTCTGCTCCACCGAATAGTCCAGCACAAGTCCGTACTTCTGCCTGTCCTCGGGTATGTGGCTAAGTCCTGTGCGCTCGCGCACGGGTACAGCGGTTATGTCCCTGCCGCATAGCTTCACGTGCCCGCCGGTTATCTTTTGCAAACCCGTTATGCCGTATACCAGTTCGGACTGACCATTGCCGTCTATGCCCGCAATGCAGACTATTTCGCCCTTGCGCACATTAAAGGATACGCCGTTTACCGCATCGCGCCGGTATAGGTGCGACGCGACGTGCATGTCGCTTACCTCCAGCACGTCTTCGCCCGGGTGCGATTCGCTCTTTTCGGCCACCAGCTTTACATCGCGCCCCACTATCATGCGGGACAGTTCTTCCTTGTTGGTGTCGCATGTATTGACCGTGCCTATGCACTTGCCCTTGCGCAATACGGTTATGCGGTCGGACACCTCCATGATTTCGCTGAGCTTATGCGATATGAAGAGTATGCTCTTGCCCTCCTTCGCCAAACCGCGAATTATCTGCATGAGCTCCTCTATCTCCTGCGGGGTCAGAACGGCAGTGGGCTCGTCGAATATGAGCACCTCGTTATCGCGGTAGAGCATCTTGAGTATCTCCACGCGCTGCTGCATGCCCACCGTAATGCTCTCCACCTTGGCATCCAGATCCACCTTCAAGCCGTACTGCTCGGACAGCGCCTTGACCTTGCGGCGCGCTTCCTTCTTTTGCAGAAAGCCCATGTGCGTGTCCTCTGCGCCCAGTATTATGTTATCCATTACGCTAAAGACATCGATGAGCTTGAAGTGCTGATGCACCATGCCGATATGCAGCGCGGTCGCATCGTTGGGGCTGGTAATGTGTACCTCCTGCCCGTTTTTGCGTATAGTACCGCCATCGGGCTGCAGAAGACCGAAAAGTATGCTCATGAGCGTGGACTTTCCGGCGCCGTTTTCTCCCAGCAGAGCGTGGATCTCGCCCTTCTTAAGCTGAAGCGTAATGTCGTCATTCGCCTTGAAATCGCCGAATTTCTTGGTGATATTGAGCATCTCTATGACATATTGGGGCTCGTTATCCATGCTTTCACCTCGCCTTCCCTTGTTGTGCGTTGTGCGCGTTGTGCGCTTTATTACTTTATTGATATTATATACTCTACTCGGCTAAACTGCAAGGTGCTGTGCGCGCGAGGGGAGCTGTTAGCTGTTAGCCGTTAGCGGTTAGCTTGAGTTAGAATGCTGAGCAACTTAGCATTCTAACTCAATTCTACGTCGCTAAGGTACGCAAAGGATGAAACGAGCAATAGAATATTAGTTATGAAAAGATGCTTGCATACTAATTCAAAGCTAACGGCTAACCGCTAACGGCTAACAGCTCAAACGCCCCTTTACATACAAAAAGCGGCTGTGAAAGCCACAGCCGCGAAGTAGCGATAAGATGGATTACCCGATATAATCGATGGTCAGGTTGTCCAGGGTTACATCGGCGATCTGGTTGTCGGTGAGGGCGGTGTTGTCTACTACGATAGAGCCGTCCTTGATGCCGGCAAGCAGGGTGTTGTACTCGTCAACGGTGAAGGTCTCGAAGAGCCAGTTGTCGGTGGGCAGACCAACAGCGTCGTTCTCAGCGCCCAGGCTCTGAGCGATACCGCCGATTTCTTCCCACTGGCCGTCGTAGTACTTGGCGATGGCCCACTCGGTAGCCGAAGCCAGACCCTTCATAGCGGAGGTGATAACGGTTTCGGACTCGGAGGACTGGTCAACGTCAACGCCTACAACGTACGCCTCGTTTTCGGCAGCAGCCGCAACTATCGAGGAGAACATGGAACCGCCGCAAGCGAATACGATTTCGGTGCCGGTCTCGTACCAGCCCTTGACCATGGTCTGCAGCTCGGGAGAAGCGGAGAAGCTGGCGCCGTACTGCCAGGAGTACTTCAGCTCAACATCCACGCCCAGTTCCTTGGCAGCCGCGCTGGCGCCCTGAGCAAAGCCGTAACCGTAACGGCAGCACGCAGGATTGGTTCCGCCGCCGCCGCCGGAGAAGCCCAGCTTGGTGAAGCCATCCTTAACGATGGCATAGCCCGCAAGATAGCCGCTCTGCTCTTCCTTAAAGGCGATGGGAGCGACATTGTCCAGACCGATTTCGTAGCCGTCGATGAACACGAACTTGGTGTCGGTGAACTCGGCAGCGGCCTTGGTCAGGGCAACTTCCTGCATGTAGCCCGCGCATACGACCACTTCGGCACCCGCTTCGCAGGCGGCCTTCATGGCGTCGTAACGGTCATCGTTGGTGGCCTGATCGGCGTTGGCGGGCTGATAGTACTTGTAGGAAAGACCGTGCTCGTAAGCATAGGCCTTAACGCCGTTCCAGGTGCCCTGGTTGAACGACTTGTCCTTCAGCTGACCTACGTCGGTGACGAAGGCGATCTTGTAAGTGCCGTCTTCGGATGTCATCGTGTCCGGTATCTCGTTGGGATCGACTGCGTCCGCAAATGCCACGGAGCACAGCATCAGAACCAGTGCCATGAGTACAGCAAACAGTTTCTTCACGTTGGTTTCCTCCCTCTTAATCTTGCCCACAAAGGGGCTAATACCTTTATACAGTATATCATTAATCCTAAATCAATTCAAGCACGCAGTACACATTTTAAGCAATTACTGCCACGTGTCCCACACTTCCGGGTGATACCCGACGGTCGCCTGCGCGCCGTTTCGCACAACCGGCGTGCGCATAAGGCGCATGTCCAATAGCAATTGCTCCTTTTGCTTGCTCTCGCCGTGAGTGTACTTGAGCATGCTTTCGGGATAGAGCTTGCTATCCGTGTCAATCAAGTTGTCTATGCCCACCGCGCGGCATATCGCGTCCAGCTCGCGCGCGCCCATGGGCTTTTTGCCAAGGTCGATAAGCTGATACTTTATGCGGCGCTCCTTGAAGTACCGCTCGGCCTTCTGTACGTCAAAGTTCTTCTTAAGCGCGTATATCTGTATGTTCATGTGCGCCTCCCGTAAATTGCTTTTCCGATATTATACCATGGCCATTTTGCTTTAAGCTACCATAACTCATAAGAAACCCGCGGCCTTGAAATTTTTTACCTGTACGCAACTCAATCGAAATTGCCCGTGCTTGACATGGGCGCGCGGCAGGCAATATAATTACATGGTTGACAATGGCGTCGACGGGCAAGCGAGTATTGTGGGGCAGTGGTACTGCAATGGTACGCGCATATGCGCGCGGCGGCTTTTTCTACGTCTGGGCAAAAATATGCTGCCGCTCCCCGCATGGGAGCGTGGATCGCAATAAGGAGGCTATATAAATGCTAACCGCAATCGCAGGCATCAACTGGGGCGATGAAGGCAAGGGTCGCATGGTCGATCTGCTGAGCAGTGATTATGACATAGTTGTAAGGTATCAGGGCGGCAACAACGCCGGTCATACCGTCATAAACGAGCGTGGCGAATTCATACTGAACCTTCTGCCCTCCGGTATACTGCGCGAGGGCGTAGTAAACGTAATGGGCACGGGCATGGTCGTCGATCTGCACCACCTGAAGGGCGAGATCGAAAAGCTGACCGCGAAGGGCATATCCGTAACCCCCGATAACCTCAAGGTATCCGACCGCGCGATAATATGCATGCCGTATCATGTGGCACAGGACGGCGCCGAAGAGGACCGTCTGGCCGGCAAGAAGTTCGGCTCCACCCGTCGCGGCATAGGTCCGGTTTACGGCGATAAGTACATGAAGAAGGCACTGCGCATGGGCGATCTGCGCGATACCGATACGCTGCGCGAGCGCGTTGCGGGCATATGCGAGTGGAAGGATCTGACCCTCAGCGGCGGCTATCACATGGCTCCGCTCAACGTGGACGAAGTAATGGCATGGCTCAAGGAATACGGCGATTTCATAATGCCGTATGTATGCGATACAGGCGTATATCTGGATAAGGCAGCCGCCGCGGGCAAGGGCATCATGTTCGAGGCTCAGCTGGGCGCACTGCGCGATATAGACTACGGCATATACCCCTACACTTCCTCTTCCCCGACGATTGCCGCATACGCACCCATCGGCGCGGGCATACCCGGTCGCAAGCTGGATAAGACAATCGGCATAATGAAGGCCTACTCCACCTGCGTGGGCGAAGGTCCCTTCACTTGCGAATTGTTCGGCGATGAGGCAAAGGTACTGCGCGACGCAGGTCACGAGTACGGCGCGGCTACCGGTCGTCCCCGCCGCGTAGGTCCGTTCGATGTAGTCGCTTCCCGCTACGGCGTAAAGCTGCAGGGCGCGGACGAAATCGCGCTGACCAAGCTGGACGTACTGACCGGCATGAAGCTGGGCGTAACCGTGGGCTACGAAATAGACGGCAAGCGCACTCAGGACTTCCCCTACGGCGAGGCGCTCAATCGCGCAAAGCCGGTCAACATAGAGCTGCCCGGCTGGAGCGAGGATATCTCCGGCTGCCGCAGTGAAGAAGAGCTGCCCGAGAACGCGCGCCGCTACATCGACTTCCTTGAAAAGAACGTCGGCTGCGCGATAACCTATGTATCCGTGGGCGCGGAGCGCGATCAGTACATAAAGCGCACGCCTAAGATATAAGTAGGCAAAAAAAGTAAACAGCGGTCGCTAATGCGGCTCGCAAAAGCCGGGCTCACGCCCGCAGGGTCGCAAAGGTGCTGCCCCCTCCCGCGTGAGCTTTCGGCTTTTTTTGTTAAGGTTTATGTAATCCCATACTCAAAATACAAAATCAGCAATAAAGCTAAGGCGGTGTGAATATGTTTTATTCCGGCAGCGAGGTACTGCAATACGTACATGACAACGACGTGAAGTTCATCAGGCTTGCGTTCTGCGATATATGCGGTACGCTGAAGAACATAGCAATTATGCCCAGTCAGCTGGAGCGCGCGCTGGATGAGGGCATAGCACTCGACCCGCGCTCACTGCGCGGTTACCAGTCGGCGGATAGCCGCGACATATTGCTTAAGCCCGACCCGTCCACGCTGACCGCCATGCCGTGGCGCCCGCAGCAGGGACGCGTGGTAAGGCTGATGAGTAACCTGATGACCACGGACGGAACGCCGTACGTGCTGGATTCGCGCGAGATACTGCGCCGCACCGTGCGCAGCGCGATTAAGCAGGGCTATACATTCCGCATAGGCACCGAATGCGAATTCTACCTATTCGAAATGGGCGCGGATGGAACGCCCACGCATATACCGCAGGACAACGCCACATACTGCGACGTCGCGCCGGTCGAAAAGGCGGAAAACGTGCGCCGCGAAATATGCCTGACTCTGGAAGAGATGGGCATAAATCCCGAAAGCTCGCACCACGAGGTGGGTCCGGGTCAGAACGAGGTCGACTTCGCATTCGCCGATGTGATGAGCGCCGCCGATAACGCCGTGTTGTTCAAGCAGGTGGTTAAGACGGTCGCCGCGATGAGCGGACTGCACGCATCCTTCATGCCCAAGCCGCTCATGGGTCAGGCGGGCAGCGGCATGCATATTAACCTGTCCGCATACCGCGACGGCAGCAACATAATGAACACCCAGGGCAGCAAAGAGCCGCTAAGCGGTGACGCGGCGGGTCTGGTGGCGGGCATAATGCGCCGCCTGCCCGAGATGACCGCGATACTCAACCCGATAACCAATTCCTACCTGCGCCTGTCGGATATGGACATGCCGGGATGCGTGGGCTGGTCGCTGGATAACTCCCAGCTGATACGCCTGCCGCACGCGAACGGCGAGCGCGCGCGCATTGAGCTGCGCTCCCCCGACTCCGCGCTCAACCCGTACATAGCCTTCTCGCTTATAATAGCGGCGGGCATGGAAGGCATACGCGACGGACTTAAGCTGCCCGAGCCGCACAAGTTCGGCGATCTGCCCGGCGCATGCGACATGCTGCCGCGCGATCTGAGGGCTGCACTTAAGCTGAGTCAGGGTGAATTCGTGAGCAGCGTACTTCCCGCCGAGCTGCTCAGCGCGATAATCGCTCAGCGTACGCGCGAAATAGAGTTCGTTGAGAATTCGCCCGACCGCAACGCGGCGGAAAGCAACCTCTATTTCCGCTATATTTAATCGCCATGCCGTCCGCACTTATAGTATCAACCGGTGAAAAGGGTCAGACAGTATTGCGGGATATGCTGTCCGCTTCCCGGTTTGACAAGGTCAATGTGGTATCAAACGGCAGTGACGCGCGGCGCATGCTGCTCAGTCATCCGTTTGAGCTGGTGGTAATCAATACTCCCCTGACCGACGAGTTTGGTCACGAGCTGGCGGCGCATGCGGCGGCAAACGGCGCGGGCGTTGTAATGCTGTGCAAAGCCGAGCACGCCGATCAGTTGGGCGCGGCGCTGGAGCGCGAGGGCGTATTCGTAATGAGTAAACCGCTTGTGCGGCCGCTGTTCATGCAGGCGCTACACCTAATCGAGATGTCGCAGGCGCGCATGTACGAATTGATCGTCGAGCGCGATAAGCTGCGCAAGCAATTGGAGGATCTGCGCGTGGTCAGCCGCGCCAAGTGCCTGCTGATAGAAAAGCTGGGCTGGAGCGAGGATCGCGCACACAGGCATATAGAAAAACAGGCGATGGATCTGCGCATAAGCAAGCGCGAAGTCGCCGAGGGCATACTCAAGACTTATTCGATATAGAGCAAGGAGCGGTTCATATGACCAAGTATATATTCGTAACCGGCGGTGTTGTTTCCGGTCTGGGCAAGGGCATTACAATGGCTTCACTGGGTCGTCTGCTCAAGCAGCGCGGACTCAAGGTCTGCGCGCAGAAGCTCGACCCTTATATAAACGTCGACCCCGGCACAATGAGCCCCTATCAGCACGGCGAGGTGTACGTGACCGATGACGGTGCCGAAACCGACCTGGATCTGGGTCACTACGAGCGCTTTATCGATGAGGACCTGAACAAGTACTCCAACCTGACCACCGGTAAGGTATACTGGAATGTGCTTAACGCCGAGCGCCGTGGCGACTATCTGGGCGAAACCGTGCAGGTCATACCCCACATAACAACCGAGATAAAGTCGTTCATATACGCCGTAGGCAAAAAGACGAACGCCGACATAGTCCTTACCGAAATCGGCGGCACTACCGGCGACATGGAGAGCCAGCCCTTCCTTGAGGCCATTCGCCAGATAGGTCATGAGGTGGGGCAGGACAATTGCCTGTACATACACGTGACTCTGGTGCCCTATATAAAGTCCTCGGGCGAACATAAGTCCAAGCCCACGCAGCATTCGGTAAAGGAGCTGCAGTCCTTCGGCATAATGCCCGATATTATTGTAACCCGTTCGGATGAGCCGATTGAGCCCAGTGTACTGCATAAGATTGCCTTGTTCTGCAACGTCAAGCCCGACTGCGTAATACAGAACCTGACCATGCCGGTACTGTATCAGGCGCCCATAATGCTGGAGCAGAATCACTTCTCCGACATAGTACTGCGCGAATTACACATGGACGCGCCCGCGCCCGATATGAGCGATTGGAACGCCATGCTGGAGCGCATTGCGCACCGCACGCGCCACGTTAAGGTCGCGCTGGTGGGCAAGTATGTGGCGCTGCACGACGCGTATCTGTCGGTCGCCGAGGCACTGAGCCATGCCGGATACGAAAACGGCGTGTACGTGGATATAGACTGGATAGAGGCCGAGGAGGTGACCGACTCTTCTGCCGAAGAGCTGCTGGGCGGCGCGGACGCGATAATCGTTCCCGGCGGTTTCGGCAACCGCGGCATAGAGGGCAAGATCGTTGCCGCACGCTATGCGCGCGAGCACGACATCCCCTATCTCGGACTGTGCCTGGGTCTGCACATACTGACCATAGAGCTGGCGCGCGACGTGCTCAATTGGAAGGACGCCGACTCCACCGAGTTCAACCCGGACAGCACGCATCAGGTCATCGCGCTTATGCCCGATCAGCAGGGCAATCTGCCCAAGGGCGGCACGATGCGTCTGGGCGCATACCCGTGCCACATAGAGCCCGGCACGATGCTTGAAAAGATATACGGCTGCAGCGATATATCCGAGCGTCATCGCCATCGCTACGAGTTCAATAACGAATACCGCGCCGACTTCGAGAGCATAGGACTCAAGCTGTCGGGCAAGTCGCCGGACGGACATCTGGTCGAGGTCATCGAATACACGCCCTGCCGCTTCTGCATAGCGGTGCAGTACCATCCGGAATTCAAGAGCCGCCCCAACCACGCCCATCCGCTGTTCAAGGCGTTCGTAAAGGCCGCTCTGGGCGAATAAATATGACCATGCACGCACAATTTTACGCGATGTAATGAAAAAATGCTTGCATTTATGCGCGTGCAATGGTAAAATAGTAGTGTTTTGAATGTGTATTACACGCCTATTCGTTCGAAGGAGGTGTTATCGATGGGCAAGTATTGCGAAATCTGCCACAAGGGCGTTATGTCCGGCAACAACGTGAGCCACTCTAACCGCAAGACCCGCACGTCCTGGGCTCCCAATACTCAGAAGGTACGCGTTATGGTTAATGGCACTCCTACCCGCATGTACGTCTGCACCCGTTGCCTGCGCAGCGGCAAGGTTGAGCGCGCTCTGTAATTTTAAACAGACCGTTTGATACTTAAAGTGCGGTATCGGCGTTAAATAGCAATATAGTGGCGCTGTCGGCGGCTGCCGGCTGATGTGCCGGGTTATTGCTTAGCCGCCACAGTTTGGACCACATGAAACGAGCGATGCATTTGCATCGCTCGTTTGTTTTTGG
>CAYTOU010000042.1:0-13163 GCA_964439295.1 uncultured Oscillospiraceae bacterium | reverse complement strand
TTGGCGGAAAAGCCGCCGAAATTGCAGCTTAAGGAATTTTAGAAACACACTCTAAGTAGATTCTTTGAAAATACTCTACCTAAAGCGCGGAAAATGTGCTATACTAACTAAAGCAATAATTCGTAAGAGGTGCGGTTCATGCTCGATAATTTCAAAGAAGAGGTAATCGTAAAACGCCATCGCGGTCTTAATTCACTGATGTACGGACTCAGCTGGATATTCCTGGTAATATTCGGCATGATCGCCCTGCTCAATTTGTCCTCGATAATGAGCGGTTCGGTATTTACCGAAAGCGGCTTTAACTGGCTGACCATAGTCTACGTCGTGGTGTTCGGCGGCCTTGCGTATCTTTTGTGGAGAAACAAGGACAACTATCGCACGGAGTATGAGTATACATTCACCAACGGCGATCTGGACGTGAGCAAGGTGCTGGGCAATGCACGCCGTAAGTATCTGACCTCGCTGCCCATGAAGAATGTCGAATCCGCCGGCCGCGTGACC
Source organism: uncultured Oscillospiraceae bacterium (assembly GCA_964439295.1). Lineage (GTDB taxonomy): Bacteria > Bacillota > Clostridia > Christensenellales > Aristaeellaceae > Fimadaptatus. The sequence continues at coordinate 12,662 of CAYTOU010000042.1, read as the reverse complement.
GATCAGAGCTTCCAGCGCTATGTATCCATGAAGGATGTAAAAAAGCACAACTGGTTCCTCAATCGCGACAGCAATCTGTGCTATTTCTACTTTGTCAAAAACTCGGTCAAGCACGTTATCGTGATCGAGCCCAGCGATGAGATGGTCGAAATGGCCAAGCCGTATCTTAACTACGGCGTGTGGCACGGCTAATCGGGTGGCTGAATATACGGCATATGATAAAGGTGCACACTTCGCGTCGGATTACTGTTAGCGCTGCGCATTCGTCCGCCTGCCTTGCGGGCGTGCGCTTTTGCGGCGCATGTGATTGACGCGCGGCGTGCGCCTTTTTTTGCCGCGGGGAATAGTTTATTTAAGTGGGGAAATGCGCTCCACGGCGGAGCGAATACATAATTTAAGCGATAATCAGAGGGATAAAAATGCTTGCATATCTTGATAACAGTGCCACTACGCGCCCGTTTGACCGCGTGGTGGACGCGATGGCGGACGCGATGCGCCTTAGCTACTTCAACCCGTCCAGCATGTACCGTCCGGCGATAGACGTCGAAAACGAGATGAAGCAGCTGCGCCGCGACATACTGCATAACCTGCCGGGCGCGGCGGGGGACATATACTTCACATCGGGCGGCACCGAGGGCAATAACCTGGCTCTGCTGGGCACGGCGGCAATGGCGCGCGGCAAGCGCCGCTTCATATGCTCGTCGGTCGAGCATCCGTCGATACAGGAGCCCATGAAGCGCATTGCCGAAATGGGTCACGAGGTAATGTACATACCCGTGGATTCAAAGGGCTATATCGATCTTGACGCGCTGCGCGGAATGCTGGATGAGTCGGTCGAACTGGTCAGCTGCATGCATGTCAATAACGAGGTGGGCGCGATACAGCCCATTTCGGAAATCGCAAAGCTAATAAGCGAGCGCGCGCCGCAGGCCAAACTGCATGTGGACGGCGTGCAGGCGTTCATGCGCGAGCCCTTCCCGGGCAGGTTCGTCGATATGTATACGCTCAGCGGGCACAAGATACACGGGCCTAAGGGCGTGGGCGCGCTCTATGTCAAAAAGGGCGTGCGCCTAAAGCCCCGCCAGATAGGCGGCGGTCAGGAAAGCGCAATGCGTTCGGGCACCGAGAACACGCCCGGACTTATGGGACTCAAGGCGGCGATAGCCGAATACGGCGCGCTGGACGATCCGCGCGGACGGCTGCATATGCTTAAGCGCCGCCTGTACGAAGGCCTGGTCGAAGCCGCGCCCGACTGCGTGCTCAACGGTCCGGATGTGGACGAGGGCGCGGGGCATATACTCAATATATCGTTCACGGGCGTGCGCGGCGAGGTAATGCTGCACGCGCTGGAGGGCGAGGGCGTGCTGGTATCCACCGGCTCGGCATGCTCGTCAAAGAAGCGCCACCTGTCGCCCGTGCTGATGGCAATGGGCATTGACCCGGATCGCGCGGAGGCGGCCATACGCTTTAGCCTCTCCCCGCTGACCACCGAACAGGAAATCGACTGCGCCATAACTGCGGCGGGCAAGTGCTATGCCGCGCTAAGGGCGTTTAAAAGGAGATAAATTTAATGCGTGAGCTTTTACTTGTACGCTTTGGCGAGGTGTTCCTAAAGGGACATAACCGCAACTACTTCTTCAACGCACTTGTCAACAACATCCGCGCCGCGGTGAAGCCCATCGGCGCGGTGGTCACAATGACCGACAGCCGCATATTCGTGACCGGCATGCCCGATATGCAGGACTGCATCGAGCGCGTATGCCGCGTGTTCGGCGTGCACTCGGTCTCTCCCGCGTGGGAGCTGGAAAAGGACATGGACGCCATATATCAGGCGGCCGAAAAGATGATGGCGGGTCACACAGGCACGTTCAAGGTTGACGCGCGCCGTAGCGACAAGCACTTCCCGCTGGACTCCATGGAGATAGGGCGCGAAGTGGGTCATTACCTGCTGGAGCATACCGAGGGTCTGACCGTCGACGTGCATAAGCCCCAGCACAGGCTCAACATCGAGGTGCGCGATAAGGCGTACATGTATATCGATAGCATTATGGGCGCGGGCGGCATGCCTCTGGGCACGGGCGGACGCGCGGCACTTCTTCTGTCGGGCGGCATAGATTCGCCGGTCGCGGGCTATATGCTTATGAAGCGCGGCGTGACCATTGAGGGCGTACACTTCTACTCCTTCCCGTACACCTCGGAGCGCGCCAAGGAAAAGGTGCTGTCTTTGGGTCGCCTGCTCGCGCGCTATAGCGGCACGTTCAAGATACACATCGTGCCCTTCACCAAGATACAGATGGAGATACACGAAAAGACTCCCGACGAGATGGGCACGATTATGATGCGCCGCTTCATGATGCGCATTGCCGAGCGCGTGGCTGTCAAGCAGAAGTGCCAGGCGCTTATTACCGGCGAAAGCGTGGGTCAGGTGGCGTCCCAGACAATGGAATCGCTCATATGCACCGACGCGGTGGTCAATATGCCCATATTCCGCCCGGTAATAGGCATGGATAAGGTCGAGATAATCGACATAGCCAATAAGATAGGCACGTACGAAACCTCTATCGAGCCGTACGAGGACTGCTGCACGGTATTCACGCCGCGCCGCCCGGTCACTCATCCGCGCCTGGACAAGGTGGAAGCCGCCGAAAGCGCGTTGGACATTGACGCGCTGATAGACGAGGCAATCGATGGCATAGAGACAATAGTGCTCGAGCCCGAGGCATAATCAAAATCACAAATTTGCGCATGCGGAAAGGAGCGCACGATGGAAATTTCCGAAGGCATAAGACCGTTGGGTTCGCTTAAGGAATACAAGTACGTAATCACGCTATCGCGCATGAACGGGCTTTTGCTCATGTCGCGCCACCGTGCGCGCACCACATGGCAGAATCAGGGCGGCCATATCGAGCCGGGCGAAACGCCCATGGAAGCCGCGCGCCGCGAGCTGTACGAGGAATCGGGCGCGCTGGAATACAAGATTGCGCCGCTATGCGACTATAGATTCTTTCACGGCAATGCGATGGTGTTCGTGGTAAAAGTCTTAAAGCTGGGTAAACTCCCGCAAAGCGAAATGGCCGAGGTGCGCACGTTTTCCAAAATGCCCGAGAACCTCACATACCCGGATGCCGGACCTGAGCTGAATCAATACGCCCTGAGCGTAAACGCATACGATAATCTATAGGGCACGCCGCCGCAAAGGAGATGAACGGGCATGAACACCGCACAGTTGCTTTCCTATCTAAAGAACAGTCCCGACTTTATGTCGTGCGTAACCAACTGGCAGGTGCTGCCCGCGCGCGAGGCGCATTATGCCGACTATCCGGAAGGGTTTGATGAGCATCTCAAGCAGGTGCTAGCGTCGCGCGGCGCGCAAATGCTCTATTCGCATCAGCGGCGCGCGCTGGATCTGGCGGCGGCGGGCAAGGACTTTACCGTAGTCACGCCCACCGCGTCGGGCAAGACCATGTGCTATAACCTGCCCGTGCTATCCGAAGTGCTGCGCAATAATGAGGCGCGCGCGCTCTACCTCTTCCCGACAAAGGCGCTGTCCGCCGATCAGGTCGCCGAGCTGTACGAAATAATAAAGGCGCTCGACGCGCCTATAAAGGCATTCACGTTTGACGGCGATACGCCCGTGTCGGCGCGCAAGGCCATCCGTCAGGCGGGGCATATTGTCGTGACCAACCCGGATATGCTGCACGCGGGCATACTGCCGCACCATACCAAGTGGGTCAAGCTGTTTGAAAACCTAAAGTACATTGTAATAGACGAGATACACGCCTATCGCGGCATATTCGGATCCAACCTGGCCAACGTAATCCGGCGGCTCAAGCGCATATGCGCCTTTTACGGTTCGCATCCGCAATTCATATGCTGCTCGGCGACAATAGCCAACCCGCGCGAATTGGCCGAGAGCCTTACCGGGCGCGATATGGAATTGATAGACGAATCCGGCGCGCCCACCGGCGAAAAGCACGTAATATTCTATAACCCGCCGGTAGTCAATAAGCAGCTCAACATACGCGATTCGGCGGTAAAGCAGACGTACAATATATCGCGCACGCTGCTCAAAAACGGCGTGCATTCGATAGTGTTCGCGCGTTCGCGCCTGCTTGTCGAGGTATTGGCGCGTAGGCTAAAGGATCAGTGCCGCAACGCGCTGGGCGAGGCGCCCAATGTGCGCGCGTATCGCGGCGGATACCTGCCGTCGCTGCGCCATCAGATTGAGCAGGAACTGCGCGCGGGTCAGGTGGACATTGTAGTATCGACAAACGCGCTGGAACTGGGCATAGACATAGGCCGACTGGACGTATGCGTGCTGTGCGGATACCCGGGCACGATTGCCTCCACATGGCAGCAGGCCGGGCGCGCGGGACGCCGTCAGGGCGTGAGCGCGCTTATAATGGTAGCCACGTCATCGCCGCTTGACCAGTACATAATCGCGCATCCCGAATACTTCTTCAGTCAGCCGCCCGAGCACGCGCTGATCAATCCCGACAATCTGTACATACTAATCAATCACTTCAAGTGCGCGGCGTACGAATTGCCATTTGAAGACGGCGAGATGTTCGGCGATGTGGAGTCCACACAGGAGCTGCTTGATTATCTGTGCGAGCAGAACATACTCAATCACGTGGGCAATCGCTACTACTGGACGGCGGAGGAGTTTCCGCAGGCGGGCATAAGCCTGCGCTCGGCGAGCGACCAGAATTTCCTTATCATAGACATAAGCGTGCCCGACAAGCACCGCGTGATAGGCGAAATGGATCGCTTCACCGTGCCCATGCTACTGCACAAATACGCCATATACCTGCACGAAGGGCGCCAGTATCAGGTCGAGGAGCTCGACTTTGACGACAAAAAGGCGTATGTCCGTCAGGTGGATGTGGACTACTACACCGACGCTGACCTGACCGTCACTATGAAGGTGCTGGACGTGTTCCGCGAAAGGGACGGCGTGCCCGCGTGCGCGGCGGGCGAGGTGCTGGTCAGCAGCATAGTCACGCTGTTCAAAAAGATGAAGCTGGACACGCAGGAGAACCTGGGCTGGGGCAGGGTGACTCTGCCCGAGCTTGAGATGCAGACCACCGCCACATGGTGGATGCTGCCCGATGAACTGGCCGCGCGCTATACGCATGAGGAACTGCAGGGCGCGATGGTGGGCATAAGCCACGTAATCGAGCATATCGCGCCGGTGTACCTAATGTGTTCGCCGCACGACATAGGCGTCGTATACCACGTGCGCGACCCGTTTACGCATAAGCCCACGCTATTCATATACGACAACTGCGCGGGCGGAGTGGGCCTAAGCGATCGTCTATACGAGATGGGCGATGAGCTGTTCCGCGCGGCGCGGCAGTTGCTTATCGACTGCCCGTGCGAGGACGGCTGTCCCAGTTGCGTAGGTCCGTCGGGCGATGTGGGCGCGGGCGGCAAGCGCATCGCGATAGAGCTGTTGGGGGAACTGATAAATGCTGACCGGGCTTAAGGGCAGATTGAATGCGCTCGCGCGCACGACCGGTGCCGCGCCGCGTCCGGCCGCAAAGGTGAGCGAGGATTGCCTCGTGCTGCGCGCCGACTACCCGCTTGATGAAAACGCATTGAGCGCGGGCGAAAGCGACATGATGCTGATGTGCGGCGAAGACGGGGCGGGCTTTGACATAAACAGTGCGTTGTTTTTGGATACCGAAACCACGGGTCTGTCGGGCGGCGCGGGTACGATTGCGTTTTTGACAGGCCTTGGCTGGGTTGAAAGCGGGCGGTTTATTGTCGAACAGTACTTCCTGCGCGATTATTCCGAGGAAGTGCATATGCTGCGCCGAATAGCCGAGCGCATGCGCGGCAAGACGCACGCAGTCACATTCAACGGCAAGTCGTTCGACTGTCCGTTATTGGAAAGCCGCTTTACGCTCATGCGCATGCGCGGCGATTGGCGGGAGCTTAAGCAAATAGACCTGCTGCATCCGGCGCGGCGCATATGGAAATTGCGGCTGGAGAAATGCTCGCTTAGTATGCTTGAGCAAAGCGTATTGGGCGTTAGCCGCGATATAGACATACCCGGCTCCGAAGTGCCTCAAAAATACTTTGACTACCTTAAGTCGCACGACTTTGACTCAATGACAGAGGTAATCGAACATAACCGCCAGGACATAGTGACGCTCATGCTGCTCATGGGCAGGATGGCGACGCTTTACCGCGCGCCGCTTTCGGCCGGGCATCAGGAGGACATATTCTCGCTGGGGCGCGCCTTGGAGCGCGGCGGTGATGAAGATAAGGCGCTTACATGCTATCGCGCATCGGCACACGGGCGCATGGCGGGGCGGTCGGACGCGTCCATGTCAATGCTACTCAAGCGGCAAAAGGCGCTATGCGATGCAATGAACGTTTGGCGCGATATGGTTGAGCGGGGCTTGGGCGGGCTTATGCCATATATTGAACTGGCTAAGGCGTACGAGCACGCGCTGCGCGATTTAAACGCGGCGCTGGACATAACCGAGCGCGCCGAGAGTCGCGCGCGCGCACTGGGCGATAAACAGGCGCTTGAGCAACTGGAGCACAGGCGAAAGAGACTAATGAGTAAGCTGTCCAAAGCAGGAGGATGATATATATGTCTTTTAAGGGAAATATAATGGCGTACAAGGCGTATCTGAGCCAGGCGAAGTCTATGACCGCGCTGGATAAGCAGAACTATGCCGAGGCGGTGGAGTGCGAAAACAAGGCGCTCGCCGGCTACGAAAAGGCAATGGAAAACGGCATGAATCAGGTCAATTACCTGAACGCGTATGTAGTGCTTTTGCTGCGCACGGGTCACTTCGATAAGGCTATGGAGGTCATTCGCACGCTAGAAAAGCAGTCCGGACTCAACGACGAGCAGCGCCGCCGCCTGACCGTCAACTACGCCATATGCCAGTGGAAGCTGGGCGATCTGGATCACGCCGTGGGCGCGATGAAGGAGCTGGCCAAGACCTACAAGAACTCCACCGTGTACGGTTCTCTGGGCTACATGCTTATAGAGCGCGGCGACAAGACCGGCGATTACAGCGAGGCCAAGGCGTTCAATGACGAGGCGATGGATTACGACGACGAGGATGCCGTAGTGCTTGACAACGTGGGTCAGTACTATCACCGCACCGGCGATTACGACAACGCGCGCAAGTATTTTGAAAAGGCGCTCGAAATCCGCCCCAATCAGGTGGATAGCATGTATTTCCTCGCCAAGGTAAAGCAGGCGCAGGGCGATATCGAGGGCGCAAAGGCGCTCATCGATAAGGCAATCGGCATACACTTTTCCGCCCTTGCGACGGTCACGCCCGAGCTGCTTAAGCAGTACCGCGAGGAGCTTAACGCGGCGGGCAAGGCGCAATAAGTATGGCACAGCATAGTGTAGTTGTATCCGGGCGCGATGTGCCGCTGCGCCCGGGCGATAGCGCAGAGCGCATGGAGCGCGTGGCGCGCTATGTCGAAAGCGCAATAAAGAGCTGCTCGACCCGCGCCGCCGCGCACGGCAGGCAGCCCGACGATATGGGGCTCATGCTGGAAAGCGCGTTGGAACTGGGCGATGAACTCTTCATGGCACAGGACGAAAACACGCGCCTGCGCCGCGACATAAGCGGCGTGCGCGAGCATGTATTTGACCTAGAGCGCACAAACGACGAGCTTAACCGCAAAATAAGCGTCATGCAAAGGCGGCTGGAGGAGCTTGAGCTTAAACTCAACCCGCCCGAAATTAAGCCCGTAAACGAAAACGAGTATCACGAAGATTGATTTATTACTGAATTGTTCTTGAAGGGAATTTGCGTATGGAGCTGTTATCGCCCGCGGGCAATTTTGATTCGCTAATAGCCGCCGTGCAGAGCGGCGCGGACGCGGTGTATCTGGGATTCGGCGGATTCAACGCGCGGCGCAGTGCCGGCAACTTTACCGGCGATGACATATATCGCGCGGTCGATTACTGTCACGCGCGCGGCGTTAACGTGCATGTGACGCTCAATACGCTGATAAAGGAAAACGAGCTGGACGGCTTTGCCGACGCAGCACTGACCGCCGCACGCGCGGGCGTGGACGCGGTAATCGTGCAGGACTTAGGCGGCGCGGCGCTTATAAAGCAGCTGTGCCCCACGTTAAAGCTTCACATGAGCACTCAGGCGGCATGCTATAATGCCGCGGGCGTGCGCTTTGCGCGTGAGCACGGCTATGACCGCGTTGTCCTGGCGCGCGAATGTTCGCTTGACGAAATCGCACTCTGCGCGCGGCAGGGCGTGGAGATAGAGTTTTTCACCCACGGCGCGCTGTGCGTGTGCTTTTCCGGGCAGTGCCTGTTTTCAAGCTTAGTCGGCGGGCGCAGCGGCAATCGCGGCATGTGCGCGCAGCCGTGCAGACTTAACTACGAACTGACCGGCGCGCAGAGCGCGAGCGGCTGCCTGCTTTCGCCGCGCGACATAATGATGCTTCACGACCTTAAGGCGCTTAAGGACGCGGGCGTATGCTCGCTCAAGATAGAGGGGCGCCTAAAGCGTCCCGAGTACGTAAGCGAGGTCACGCGCGTATATCGCCGCGCACTGGACGAGATGGACGAGCATCCCGAGCGCTTCACGCCCGACGCGGACTCGGTAACCGCGCTAAAACAGATATTCAATCGCGGCGGCTTTTCGCGTGCGTATCTGGACAGCCGCTTTCGCGACAGCGACATAATGGACATTACGCGTCCCAACAACATGGGTGTGCGCGTGGGCGATGTCATACGCATGCGCGGCGAGCGCGTGCATATGCGTTTGGATACGCCGCTGGACGCGGGCGACCAGATTGCGTTGCGTATGGATAACGCCGAAACAGGATTCGAGCTCAAGCAATCGCTCAAGGCGGGCGAGTGCGACATAAGCATAGCCGAACTTAAGCGCGCGCCCGATATGACCGGCGCGCACATATACCGCGCCGCGAGTATACGACAGCTGCAGCGCGCGCACGCCGCATGCGAAGGTGAGCATAGGGCGGTGCGCGTGAGCATGCATGCCGACCTGCGCGTGGGCGTAAACGCGCGCCTTACAATCCACACGGCTGTGGATAAAAGCAAATCCGACATTGCGGATATTTCGGTCGAGGCAATCGGCGCGCAGGTGAGTCCGGCGCGCAAGGCACCGCTGACCCAAGACGGCGTGCGCGCGCAACTAAGTAAACTGGGCGGAACAGCGCTTGAAGCGGACGCAATCGATGTGAGCCTAGACGAAAACGCGTTCCTGCCGGTGTCCGCGCTCAATGAACTCAGGCGCGAAGCTGTGGATAAGTACACGCAGCGCGTGCTTGAAATAAGGCGCGGCTGCCTGTGTCCCGATGCGCAGACTGTGGATATTTCGCACGGCGCGCATGAAAAGAGGCACGCTGAACCCGCGTTGATTATACAGTCGCGCGACCTAACCGACTGCACACTCGGCGATGCGTTTTACTGGGAGCCCGAGCGCGTGACCCGCGATGAACTGCATAGGGCACTATCATCATACGCGGGCGATGCGCCTATATACCTGCGCGTGCCCAATATGTTGACGCAGGGCGAGCTCAATCAGATAAACGAATTCGCGCTTGAAAACGCTTCTGTCCTGCGCGGGTGCGTGCTGACTAATGTATCGCAATTGCAGCTTTCTTGGCCGGGCGAAAAGATAGCCGACATGAACCTAAACGCGTGGAATTCGCATACGCTTGACGTGCTCAAGGGCTGCGGCATAGTGCGCACGACTGCGCCGCTTGAATTGACCGCCGCCGAAATACAAAATGCGGATTGCGATAATATGCAGCGCGAGCTTATCATATACGGGCGCGCGGTGCTTATGACCATGCGCCACTGTATGGTAAACGGCTTAAAGGGCTTAAGTCACCCGGATTGCCACCTATGTGACGCGGGGCGGGGCATTGAACAATGCAGCCTGACCGACCGAAAGCGCGTGAGTTTTCCGCTCAGGCGCTACCGCGGCGAAAGCGGCTGCTATACACAGATACTCAATTCGGCGCCGCACGACTTGCGCGGAAGGCTAGGCCGTCTGCCCGAGTGCGATGCGGTGCGACTGATATTTACCGATGAAAATCGCGATGCTCGAAACAGCATCGCGCAGGGCGCAAGGGAAGCGCTTGACGCATTGCGACATGGCAGTGCGGCAGGCGTTGCGCCCGTAAGTGGGGCGACCGCGGGGCATTACTTCAGGGGAGTGGAGTGACGCCGCGCGCCCACCTAACAATATGGAGGTGAAACATAAATGCTGGAACGCACATTGCGCGTGCTGGAGTTCAACAAGATAAAGGACATGATGAAGCCGCTTGCGCTGTCGGATTCGGCGCGCGAGCTGATAGATAAGCTGGAGCCGACGAGCGACCTTGCGACCGCCGAATTATGGCAGCAGGAGACCGAGGAAGCGAGCGTAATACTGACCTATATCGGCTCACACCCCTTGACCGCGTTTGAGGATGTGCGCCCGTACCTGCGCCTGGCGCAGATAGGTTCGACTCTATCTATGAAGGCGCTACTGGCGATTGCGTCATTCATGCGCGCGGGGCGCATGGCGCGCGCGGCGCTTGTGACCGACCGCGACAATACGCCGTACATAACCGGCTTGGCGAGCGGCTTAAGTTCGTTTAGGCAGCTGGAGGAGGACATAGACGCCGCCATCATATCCGAAGACGAGATGAGCGACCATGCCAGCCCGGAGCTATACGACCTGCGCCGCAAGATACGCACCGCCAACGACAAGATACGCGAGCGTCTGAACTCATACATACATAATCCCAATACGCAAAAGTACCTGCAGGACTACATTATAACCGTGCGCAACGGGCGCTATGTAATACCGGTCAAGGCGGAATGCCGCGGATCTGTGCCCGGACTGATACACGACCAGAGCGCGACCGGCGCGACGCTCTTCATCGAGCCCATGGCCATTGTCGAGATAAACAACGACCTAAAGGAGCTAATGGGCAAGGAAAAGCAGGAGATCGAGCGCATACTTTCGTCTTTCACGCAGCAGATCGCGCCCGACTGCGACAACCTGCGCTCCAACCTAGACATACTGTCCCAGCTGGACTTTGCCTTTGCCAAGGCGCAGCTTAGCCGCAACATGCACGCGGTACAGCCCAAGCTCAACGACCGCGGGTATCTACGCATTATACGCGGGCGTCACCCGCTACTCGATCCCGAAAAGGTAGTGCCCAGCGACATATGGTTGGGCGCGGAATTTACGACCCTGGTCATAACCGGACCCAACACGGGCGGCAAGACTGTAACGCTCAAGACGGTAGGCCTATTTACGCTAATGGCGCAGGCGGGTTTGCAAGTGCCCGCCGACCTAGGCACCGAGCTTGCGGTATTCGACAGCGTATTTGCCGACATAGGCGACGAGCAGTCGATAGAGCAATCGCTATCCACGTTCTCATCGCACATGACCAACATTGTATCGATACTGGGGCAAATGACGCCCGATTCGCTTGTCATGTTTGACGAACTGGGCGCGGGCACCGACCCGACCGAAGGCGCGGCGCTTGCTATGGCGATACTTGAAACGCTCCTTAAAGACCGCATACGCACTATGGCGACCACGCACTATTCCGAGCTAAAGGAATACGCGCTTTCGCATCCGGGTGTTGAGAACGCGTCGGTTGAATTCAATGTACAGACATTGCGTCCGACCTACCGTCTATCGATAGGCATACCGGGCAAGTCGAACGCGTTTGAGATATCGCGAAAGCTCGGCTTACCCGAAGAGATAATCGAAGAGGCATCCAAGCGCTTAAGCCGCGATCAGGTGCGATTCGAGGACGTCATATCCAACGCGGAGAGTCAGCGTCAGATAGCCGAGCGCGAGCGCGAGCTGGCGCAGCAGGCGCGGCTGGAAATGCAGCGCTTACGCGACGAGACCGACAAGCAGCGCAAGGAGCTTGAGCGTCAGCGCGAAAACATGCTACGCAAGGCGCGCGACGATGCGCGGCGCGTACTTCAGAGTGCGCAGCGCGAGTCCGAGCAAATCATATCCGAACTCAAAAAGCAGCGTGCTGCGGGCGCGTCCGGCCTCAAGGAGCACGAGTTAGCTGCCATGCGGCAAAAGCTACAGTCGGGACTGGACGAAGTTTCCACCATGACCGACGTCACCGCGCAGGATGCGGGTCAGCCGCTCAAGTCGGTCAAGATAGGCGATTATGTCGAGATAACGCATCTGAACACGACGGGCACGGTTGCGTCCCTACCCGACGCGAAGGGCGATGTACAGGTACAGGCGGGCGCTTTGAAGCTTAAAGTACCGCTGAAGTCCCTCCGCTCTGCGAAGCCGCCCAAGAAGGAGAAGAGCAAGTGGACGCCCGCTCTAGGCAAGGACTCCAGCAAGAGTGCCGCCGCGATGAGCACGCGCGACCGTTCTGTTTCTTCTGAAACCGATGTGCGCGGCATGACTCTGGAAGAGGCCATACTTGCGGTCGATCTCTATCTCGACAGCGCCGTCATGCAGTCGCTCAACGAGGTCTACATCATACACGGCAAGGGCACCGGCGTTCTCCGCGCCGGCATCCAGGACCACCTCCGCCACCACCCCCACGTCAAAACCTTCCGCCTAGGCAAATACGGCGAAGGCGAAGACGGTGTGACTGTGGTTACATTGAAGTAGCAGGGGAACGAGGGGAACGCGCTTTCTTTT
>CAYTOU010000041.1:0-13384 GCA_964439295.1 uncultured Oscillospiraceae bacterium | reverse complement strand
ACGCTGGACGACCTATACGAAACCAGCGAGGACTTTGATGCGCTATGTAGCGCCATATCCGAGCGTGTGACAAAGGCCGCGCAAGAAGGCGATACCGCGTATGTGGTAAGCGATGTGGCCGAAATAACCGTGGGCGCGCTCATGCGCCACATAAATGAAATGGGCAAGGATGCGCCTAAGGTCGAAATAGTGCCCGGCGTACCGGCATGCGGTGCGGCGAGCGCGGGACTGTCCGGCGAATATCAGATTGCCGATGCGTCCGACTGGGAGAGCATACATATCAATCCCCGTCTGCCGCTGATAATACGCGAGATAGATACGCGCCTGCTCGCGGGCGAAATAAAGGTGCGCCTGATGGACAAGTACCCGTCCGATGCGCGCGTCAGGTTCTTTTCAAGCAGCGTGAATTCCGCTCAGCACTCGTACGAGATTCCGCTTGAGCAATTGGATCGTCAGGCGGTATACGACCATACCGTGTGCGCGCGCATAGAGAGCGTATCGCTTGATGAATTGAGCGAAAAGGTAATGAGCGCGGACGGCGATACGCATTTCGACTTCGAGCATTTAGTCGAGATAGTCGAAAAGCTGCGCGCGCCCGGCGGCTGCCCGTGGGATCGCGAACAGACCCACGAGAGCCTGCGCCGCTCCATGCTGGAGGAATGCTACGAGGTGCTTGAGTGCATCGACGCGCAGGATTGGGATCACCTGTGCGAAGAGTTGGGCGATGTGCTGCTTCAGGTGGCAATGCATGCCCAGATCGCCCGGGAGTTTGACGAGTTCACGATGGACGATGTGACTCAGTCCATATGCAAAAAGATGATATTCCGCCATAGCCACATATTCGGTAGCGATACCGCAAAAGATTCGCGCGATGTGCTTAAGCTGTGGGAAGAGCGCAAAAAGAAGGAAAAGGGACTCAAGACCACCAGCCAGACTATGGAGGGCGTAAGCCGGAGTCTGCCCGCACTGCTGCGCGCCGATAAGGTGCAGAACAAGGCGCGTCAGGTCGGCTTTGACTGGGATGATCCCATGGACGCGCTCAAAAAGGTGCATGAGGAAGCCGACGAGGTCGCGCAGGCTCTGAGCGACAATAGCAACATCGAAGAAGAGCTGGGCGATCTGCTCTTCGCGTGCGTGAATGCCGCGCGCCTTAGCGGGTTCGACTCCGAACAGGCACTGCGCATGGCTACGCAGAAGTTCACCGACAGGTTTACGCGCATGGAACGCGCGATACTTGATGACGGCAAGCAATTGTCGTCCATGACTCTTGAGGAAATGGATAAATACTGGGACCGAATTAAGCATTGATTTCAGGGAGGATATTTTAGCAATGAACAAGTCTGAGTTTATCACCGAAGTAGCCCGCGTTTCCGGCGTGACCAAGGCGGATGCCGAGCGCGTTATGAGCGCATTCGAAGAGGTCGTCATATCCGCACTTAAGGCGGACGACAAGGTTCAGCTGACCGGCTTCGGCGTATTCGAGAGCAAGGCACGCGCCGCACGCACCGTGCGCAATCCCGCAACCGGCGCGATGATGGACATAGCCGCCACCCGCGTGGCATCCTTTAAGGCCGGCAAGCGCCTAAAGGACGCTATGGAATCGGAGAACAAGTAATTCATAGTTTTTTTGAAAAATTGAGGGCGGTTTGCTTTCGCGGGCGCGACGGCTCACCGCCCTTGGGTTGTATATTGGGATATTTTGTCATATATGGGGTATTTTGGAGGTCTTTTGATGGCAAGGGGCAAGGATAAGGATAAGGCGCAGGAGAAGACGAGCGGTCAGACCGAGTCGATGCGCCTGGATAAGTACCTTAAGGTATCGCGCATAATAAAGCGCCGCACGGTCGCGGGTGAGGCCTGCGATGGCGGACGCGTGCTTATAAACGGCAAGGAAGGCAAGCCCGGCGCACAGATTAAAGTGGGCGACAAGCTGGAGGTGCGCTTCGGCGCGCGCCGCATGGTGTACGAGGTCGTGACGCTGTCCGAACATGTGCTCAAGACCGATGCCAGCGGCATGTATAAGCTGATTAGCGACGGAACGGACGAGCAATGAGCGTGAATTGCTGGGCGGTTATACCGGCTGCCGGCATGGGCAGTCGAATGGGCTTGGGCTATAACAAGGCGTATATGCCGCTGGACGGCGAACCGGTGCTGAGGCGTACAGTTACCGCGCTTATGGAAAGCGACCTATACGCGGGCGCGGTTGTCGTGGTGCGCGAGGGCGAGCGCGAGCAGGTCGAAGATATGCTAAAGGATCTTCCGTTTAGCATACTGCTTACCCAGGGCGGCGATACGCGTCAGCAGAGCGTGCTAAACGGTCTATACGCACTGCCCACCGAATGTGAGTACGTTGCGGTTCACGATGCGGCGCGCCCGTTCGTGACGCGCAATATACTGAAAAAGACGCTCGAAAGCGCGATAGAATACGGCTCGGGCGTGGCATGCACGCGCGTGACCGACACGATAAAGCGTGTGGACGATGACGGACGCGTTACGACGCTCAACCGAAACGAACTGCGCGCCGTGCAGACGCCGCAGGTCTTTTTAAAAAGCATGCTCATATCTGCGCACGAGTGGGCGCGCGACATGGGCATAAGCGCGACCGATGACAGCGCGCTTGTCGAGATGAAGGAAGGGAGCGTGCATCTTACGGATACCGAGGACGGAACGCTCAACATAAAGCTGACCACGCCGCAGGATCTAAATCGCGTGCGCGAAAGCCAACGCCACATAACGCGCTGCGGCATGGGATATGATGCGCATAGGCTTACTGAAGGTCGCAAGCTCATACTGTGCGGCGTTGAGGTGCCTTACGAAAAGGGCTTACTCGGGCATTCGGATGCCGACGTGGCGACGCATGCGCTAATCGATGCGCTATTAGGCGCGGCGGGCTTGGGCGACATAGGTCGCATGTTCCCCGACAGCGATATGCAGTATAAGGACATAAGCTCGATTAAGCTATTGCGCGCCGCCGTAAAGCGTATAAACGACAGCGGCATGACGATAAACAATTGCGACATTACGATAGTGGCGCAGCGCCCTAAGCTTCTGCCGTATATCGATAATATGCGCGCCGTGCTTGCGGGTGCTATGGGCATTTCAGAAGAACGAATAAATGTCAAGGGCAAGACAACCGAAGGCATGGGCTTTGAAGGCACGGGCGAGGGCATGTCAGCCTATTGCACGGCAAGCGTAATCGAAAACTGATGCCGGGATGTGGAGGTCAAGTAATATATGAATACCTTGATTGACAATGTACGCCTATGGACGGGCACACAGGCGATTGACGATGCATGCATACAGGTAGCGGGCTCGCGCATTGCATACGCGGGCGCGCGCGCGAATGCCCCTGGGTTCAATGCGGACAGCATAATCGACGGGCGCGGCGGCATTGCGCTGCCCGGTCTGGTCAATGCGCATACGCATCTGCCCATGACGCTGGAGCGCGGCGTGGGAAGCGACCTGCCGCTTATGGACTGGCTGCACACGATATGGCCCATCGAGGATAAATTAACTGCCGACCTTATGCGAATCGGCACGCGCATGAGCTGCCTTGAGGCAATCCGCACGGGCACGACATGCCTGGCCGACGCGTATATGATGAGCGGCGTTATAGCCGAGACCGTGGCGGATACCGGCATGCGCCTAAACATATGCCGCACGCAGACCGGCGAATCCACAAAGGAAAAGCTTAAGGAGCAGCGCGATCTCTTTACCGGCTATAACGGCGCGGCGGACGACCGCGTGCGCGTGTACATAGGCATACACGCCGAGTATACGTCCGAAGAAAACCTCGTGCGCGATCTGGCGCAGCTGGCGGGCGAATATAAGACCGGCATGCACATACATGTAGCCGAAACCAAGTCGGAGACAGAAGAGTGCCGCGCGCGCCGAAACGGGCGCTCGCCGGTCGAGTACCTAAACGACTGCGGCGTGTTTGACGTGCCCACATTGGCGGCGCACTGCGTCTGGGTCGACGAAAACGACATGGACATAATGAAGGCCAAGGGCGTTACGGCTGTGCATAACCCGGTCAGCAATCTAAAGCTGGCCAGCGGCATAGCGCCGGTCGAGCGCATGCGCGAAAAGGGCATAAACGTGGCGCTGGGCACCGATGGCGTGGCAAGCAACAACACTATGGACATGTTTGAGGAGCTGAAGCTCTGCGCCATACTGCAAAAGGGCGCAACGCATTTGGCAACCGCAATGCCCGCCGCCGAGGCGCTTAAAATATCCGCGCGCAATGGCGCACGCGCGCTGGGCTTTAGTGATGTGGGCGAGATTAAGGCGGGCAACCGCGCCGACATAGTGCTGATGGGAAACAGCAATCCGGCGCATACCGCATCGCGCGACATACCCGCAACGCTGGTGTATGCCACATGCGGCGCGGATGTGCGCATGACAATGGTCGATGGACGCGTGCTATACATGGACGGCGAGTTCAAGACGCTGGACGAGCAGCGCGTGCGCAGCGAATTTGCGCATGCCGTGGACGAGCTGCTGGGCTGATGGCACAAGTCCGCACCGCGGCATATTGAGTCGGTAAAGCATTTTATGCCGCTGTGAAATTCCTTAGGAGGACCCCATATGCAGCAAAAAAAACACAACGAGGTAACTACAGCAAAAAAATACGCGGAATATCGCCGCGAAAAGAGCGGTAAACATAAGCGCACGCGTCAGCCGCACGCCGCACCCAAGTGGCTCAAAAGCCCGCTTACATGGGTGGCAATCACGGTTATACTGGCGCTGGCGGCGTTTGCCGCGGTGTATATCATAAATAAGAGCCGCGTTGTCGAGCCGGATTCGGGCATTGACGGATACTATTCCATGGCGCAGTCGGTCATGGGCAATGGTATAGACGGCGCAACACTGGACGATGTCAGCCTGAGCGTGGACGGCGATGACGTGGTCATTCGCATGGAATTCACCGGCGGAGTGCCTTCGTACACCGTATCCGCACTCAGCAATCCCGCGCGAGTAATCGTTTCACTGAGCAACTTAAGCGGCTGGGAACATTCCAGCGCGTTTGACACTCAGGATCAGTCATTGGTGCTGGGCATGTTCCGCAATCAATTGAGCGCGGACGGCGTGACCGAACTGTACTTCCAGACCACGCGCCAGATTGGCTATCGCATGAGCACGGACGGAAGCGCGCTTGTACTGCGCCTGCGCGGCTTGAGCGAAAGCGCCGATACAGGATACTATGTGACTCTGGGCGCGTACGAGGCGTACTGCGCGGGGCTGTTTGACGCAAAGGATATGACGCCGGTGCTGTGCGCGGATGGCGCGAGCGTGGCGCTCATATCGCCGCGCTATGACACTCGCGTAGAGGCCGAGTCGTACGAAACCGCGCTGGAGGCGCGCCTGAGCGACACACTGCCCGGCGTGACCGGATCGGTTGTGCAACTAAGCGGCAACGAAGCGCCGCCGCTCAGCGATGCCGCCGAACGCGCGGCACTCAGCGCCGCGGACGTGTACCGCCCGTACGAGGGCGAAGCGTCGCCGTGGCTGTGGACAAGTAACGGCAGGTTAATCAGCTGGATGCCCGACATGAAGCGCGCGCTGTTCACGCGCCAGACCGCCGCCGCGTCCGGCGATGATGACGACTACTGCGAACTATGGCTGTACGATCAGGCGGGCAAGGGTCAAAGGCTGCTCGATCTGGAGTTCCACACGGTTCAGGACGCGCGATTCAGCGCGGATGGCGATGCGGTGGCGTTTGTCGAAGTGACCGATTCGGAATCGCTGCTTTACTACTATTCGATAAGCAGCGGCAATTTCGTATCGCTGAGCGACTATGTGGGCAGCGAAACATACGGATTCGACTTCATGGACGACGGTAGCATTATACTTGTGGGCGGCGTGGATCAGCCGCAGCTCATGCGCTGGGATGCAAGCATGGCGTTCGGCGATTCGGCGCGGCTTATGGAGGACGAAATAGGCCTCATGGGCTCCTTGCGCGTGGGCAAGAGCGACTATGCAGCCGATAAGGTATTCATATCGGACGGCTATGTCGATACGTATGTGTTCGACATAAATGCGGGAACGCGCTCCTACCTGACATCGGGCGGCTCGTTTGAGATGTCGCCGGACGGGCGGTATCTGGCGCTGATGGGTTACAGCGATGAGGTGGATGTGGATACGTACACCACGCTCACACTGCGCGACCTGACCACCGGACAGGAAACAAGCGTATTCGGTGGCGAGGCAATCGGCGATGTATGCTGGTCCAGCGGCGGCGCGCGAATATACTATCTGACATACAATTACGATGAAGAGACGTCGGAGGACTTCCCGTCCATACTGCACTGCTACGATGTCGCAAGCGGCGAAAACCGCGCGCTGGGACTGATAGCCAGCACCGATATCGGCATGGGCGCGAACGACAACGAGGTATCCTTTGCCGCGATGTATCAGAGCACCGCGGGGCGCTATCAGGCGGCGACATACCGTTTGACCGTTGACTAAAGTGAAAAACAAAACGCGCGGCGTGCATATTGCTACGCCGCGTTTTTTATGCGCACGCGCCGTAACAGAAAATTAACTTGCAATATTCTAAGCATGGTATAAAATATAAGTCAGACAAAGTCAAAATCAGCAATGGTTAGAGTGTGCTTCGAAAGAGAAAGCCGCCGAAATCGCAGCTTAAGGAATTTTAGAAACACACTTAAAGAAAGCGGGATGAATGTGGCACAGATAAGTGACAGTATCGAGCAGTTCATCAAGGACATGATGGACGTCGATAATGAAATCGAGCTGAAGCGCAACGAGCTGGCACAGCATTTCGGATGCGTGCCCTCGCAGATAAACTATGTGCTGAGCACCAGATTTTCCACGCAGCATGGCTATGTGATACAGTCCAAGCGCGGTGGCGGCGGATA
Source organism: uncultured Oscillospiraceae bacterium (assembly GCA_964439295.1). Taxonomy (GTDB): domain Bacteria; phylum Bacillota; class Clostridia; order Christensenellales; family Aristaeellaceae; genus Fimadaptatus. The sequence goes on along the minus strand of CAYTOU010000041.1, from coordinate 6,503 downwards.
CATACGCATAGTGCGCGTGCGCATGGATGATAACCGCGACCTGCTCAGCGAAATGGTCGAAACAATCGGTCAGGAGATTACTCAGGACGGCGCACAGGCGCTTATATCGCGCCTAAGCGATTTAAAGCTGATAAACGCGCGCGAGGCCGCCATTATGAATTCGGCGGTACAGGACGCGGCGCTCAATCTGCCCGTGCGCGCAAAGGATATGCTGCGCGCCGGTGTGCTCAGGAACATGATCGAACAGGTGTTTATGATGAACGAGTAGATAAGGGGCGCGACACCGCGCAGCGCGCAGAGCCTGCACACTCACGGGCCAAGGACGAAAAGCGCATTGCCAAGGTCAATCGGGGCACTGTTACCCGCCGCGATCAATGGCATGGGCTGTTCATCTGACGGCACGCCGCACCCCTTCTCTCGCAAAACTCTTTAAGGCGGCATCAGGTACTTTGCCATTAAGAAGCCGTTGCCGCTCTTTTACGTATTCTGTTTATATCTAGGAGGTTTCAAAATGGCTGCTTTTTTTGCCAGCTTTACAGATCGCGTACAGCGCGCTCTGAAAATCGCTCAAGCCGAGGCGACTTCGTCGGGTCGCGGATATGTGGGTACCGAGCATCTTTTGCTGGGTATAATGCACGATCCGGGCGCGGCGGGCGTCATACTGGACGATTTTACTATAGATGAGGTTCGCAACTCCATATTCTCACTGATAGGTCAAGGCGAGGAAAAGCCGGCCGTGCCCGGAAAACTCGCGCTTACGCCGCGCACAAAGCAGGTGCTTGAGATGAGCGCGCGCGAGGCGATGGAGCTAAAGGTCAACTATGTGGGTACCGAGCACATATTGCTCGCGATAATGCGCGAGCCCGAGTGCGTGGCGGCGCATGTGCTTGTCGGACTGGGCGTGGATTTGCCCAAGGCGCGCGAAAAGCTGCTCAATTCTCTTCGCGAAAACGCGCAGACCCGCCCGCAGGAGACGCCGCGACTCAATCAGTACGGCGTGGATCTGACCGAGCGCGCGCGCAAGGGCGAACTCGACCCTGTCGTGGGACGCGACAAGGAGATAGAGCGCGTGGTGCAGATACTTTCGCGCCGCACAAAGAATAACCCGGTACTGATAGGTGAGCCCGGCGTGGGCAAGACCGCGATAGTGGACGCACTGGCGCAGCGCATTGCGTCGGGCAATATACCCGACATACTTCAGGGCAAGCGCGTGTTCTCATTGGATATATCCGCAATGCTGGCGGGCGCAAAGTACCGCGGCGAATTTGAGGATCGCCTAAAGTCTGTAATGGCCGAGCTTAAGGGCAATTCAAATGTGGTGCTGTTCATCGATGAACTGCATCAGATTGTCGGCGCGGGCGCGTCCGAGGGCGCGATTGACGCCGCCAATATACTTAAGCCCATGCTCTCGCGCGGCGAACTGCAGTGCGTGGGCGCGACTACGATAAGCGAATACCGCAAGCATATCGAAAAGGACTCCGCACTCGCGCGCCGTTTCCAGCCGGTCATGGTGGGCGAGCCCACTCAGGCGGAATCGCTTGAAATGCTGTTCGGCTTGCGCGAAAAGTATGAAAAGCACCATAAGGTGCGCATAACCGATGAGGCGCTGCAGCAGGCGGTCAGCCTGTCCGCGCGCTACATAACCGATAGATACCTGCCCGATAAGGCGATTGACCTTATCGATGAGGCGGCATCGCGCGTGCGCATACACACATACACGCCGCCGCTCGACCTAAAGGCGCAGCAGGACGCGCTGGATAGGCTCAATGCCGCCAAGTCCGAAGCGGTCAACAATCAGGACTTTGAAAAAGCCGCCGCAATGCGCGATGAGGAAAAGCAGATCAAGTCGCAGATGGACGAATTGCGCGCCGAATGGGAAAAGCAGAAGCAGGATAATCCGCAGATAGTGGACGCCGAAAACATAGCCGAGATAGTGGCGCAGTGGACGGGCGTGCCTGTGACCAGACTGACCCAGAGCGAAAGCGAACGCCTGCTCAACCTGGAGCAGGTACTGCACGAGCGCGTAATAGGTCAGGAAGAGGCCGTATCGGCGACCGCGCGTGCCGTGCGCCGCGCGCGTGCCGGACTCAAGGACCCGCGCCGTCCTGTCGGTTCGTTCATATTCATGGGTCCCACCGGCGTGGGCAAGACCGAGCTGTGCAAGGCATTGGCCGAGGCCATGTTCGGCGATGAGAACGCCATGATACGCATGGACATGAGCGAATACATGGAAAAGCATACGGTATCGCGCATGATAGGCTCTCCGCCCGGCTATGTCGGATACGATGAGGGCGGTCAATTGACCGAAAAGGTGCGCCGCCATCCGTATTCGGTCGTACTGTTTGACGAAATCGAAAAGGCGCATCCCGACGTGCTCAACCTGCTATTGCAGATAATGGAGGACGGCAGACTGACCGACGGTCAGGGACGCACCGTGAATTTCCAAAACACCGTTATAATCATGACATCCAACGTGGGCGCGTCGGCGTTCGGTCGCCAGCGCACTCTGGGCTTTGGTCAGAGCGGCAGCGAGCAGGAGCACAAGGTCGCGCGCGATGAGGCGCTCAAGGCGCTAAAGGACGCGTTGCGCCCCGAGTTCTTAAACCGCGTGGACGAAACAATTGTCTTTAGCGAGCTCAGTCGCGAGGACATAGACAAGATCGCGCTGCTCATGATAAGTCAAGTCAGCGAGCGCCTCTCTTCGCGCGGCATAGAGCTTGAAATGACGCCCGATGCCGTACACTACCTTGCCGAAAACGGCTACGACCGCCAGTACGGCGCGCGCCCGCTACGCCGCACGATACAGCGCATTGTCGAGGACGCGCTCAGCGAAAAGGTGCTTTCGGGCGACATAAAGCTGGGCGACAAGGTATTAGGCAGCATGGAAGACGGCAAGCTGAAGTTCGAGCGCAAGCAGGAAACGATGACGGGGGCAGCTGTTAGCGGTTAGCCGTTAGCAGTTAGCCTTAGTTAGAGTGCGGGCGCGCGGGCGCGCCAGCCGTTAGCTGTTAGCTGTTAGCCGTTAGCGTTGAATTAGAGTGCAAGGTACTTTTCATAACTAATATTCCATTACCCGTTTCATGCATTGCGTACCTTATTGGCGCTGTATTGAGTTAGAGTGCTAAGTTGCTCAGCACTCTAACTAAAGCTAACAGCTAACCGCTAACGGCTAACAGCTCAAAAAAGAACAGCGGCTGGAAAGCGCAAAGAAACGCTTTCCAGCCGCTTTATTTCATTCAACAAGCAATTATGCCCACCACATGCCGCCGTTGTCCTCGAACATCATGCTCTCCTTGAGCACCGCGATGGCCTTCTTAAGTCCCTCGCTTACGCTCATCAGGCTGTCCTCATGCTCGATGGAGATGGGTCCGTCATAGCCTATCATGCGCAGTGCGCTCATGATGTCCTTCCATGTGGACATGCCGTGACCGTAGCCCAGTGTGCGGAATATCCAGCTGCGGTGTATCTCGTCGGAGTAGTGCTTGGTATCCAGCACGCCGTTGCGGGCGGTGTTGATCTCGTCGATCTTGGTGTCCTTTGCGTGGAAGTAGTACAGCGCGTTGTGCTCGCCCAGATAGCGTATAGCCGCAACCGGGTCGATGCCCTGCCAGAACAGGTGGCTGGGGTCGAAGTTGGCGCCGATTATGTCGCCCACTGCATCGCGCAGCTTGAGCAGGGTCTCGGGGTTGTATACGCAGAAGCCGGGGTGCATCTCAAACGCGATCTTCTTAATGCCGTGCGCCTGAGCAAACGCCGCCTGCTCCTTCCAGTAGGGTATCAGCACCTGATTCCACTGGTAGTCCAGCACTGCCAGATAGTCCTCGGGCCACGGGCAGGTGACCCAGTTGGGGGTGCGGTCAACCGGCGATCCGCCCGGGCAACCCGAGAAGGTCACAACGGTGTCAACGCCCAGCTTTTCGGCCAGCAATACGGTATTTACAAAGTCATCATGGAACTGCTTTGCGATTTCGGGCACGGGATGCACCGCGTTGCCGTGCGTGCTCAGTCCGGCGATGCCCAGATTGTACTTCTTAAGGGTGTTTTTGAACTCCTCAAGCTTCTTATCGTCCTTGAGCAGCACCGCGGGGTCGCAATGCTCCTTGCCCGGATAGCCGCCGCAGCCGATCTCGACCTGCTGTGCGCCCGCCTCGGCAAGATACTTGCACGCCTCGTCAAACGGTCTGTCCTTGAGCAGTACCGCAAATACGCTTAGCTTCATACCTAAGTACCTCCACATATTTTTATATAACGCGGCACTATGCCGCTTACAGACTGTGTCAACAATATTGTATATACACCTTGGAATGTTGTCAAGTGCGAAATATGCTGTCAAACTTATACGTTTATTGCATCCGCTACGATAATGCCTTTTTATCGCCTTTAAATAGTATGAAATTTGCGATTTGAGTATTAATAATTGCGAATGGGTTTCCAAAGCAAAGCATAATCTGATATAATCGGCTCAAGACAGGGCATTATGCCAAAAATCACGAATACTGAAAATTGAGGTGAACGTATATGGATTACCAAAGCGATAAGCGCAATATGCTGTGGTATCGCCAAAGCGCCGAAAAGTGGACCGAGGCGCTGCCCATAGGCAACGGACGCATTGGCGCGATGATGTTCGGCGGCGTACAAAAAGAGCGCGTGGCGCTCAACGAGGACACGCTGTGGTCGGGCTATCCGCGCAATAAGAACAATCGTGACGCGCATATGTACTACCAAGAAGCGCAACGGCTCGTGAGCGAAGGCAAGCTGAACGAGGCGCAGTTGCTTATCGAAGACCATATGGAGGGCGAGTTCTCCGAGTGCTATCTGCCGCTGGGCGATCTGACTTTGGACTTTGACATAGCGGGCAATACCGAAAACTACAGCCGCATGCTGGACATGCGTTCGGGCTTAAACGTATGTGAATTCGACATGGGCGGCGCGCACTATACGCGCACGGCGTTCATATCGTACCCCGATCAGGTAATGGTAATGCGCATAGAGAGCAGCGCGCCCGGCACGGTTGCCTTTAGCGCGCACTTTGACAGCCAACTGCGCTATACCGCGATGGCGCTAGGCAATGCGATTACCGCCGATCTGCGCGCACCTTCGCGCGCACTGCCGTCATATGTCGATGAAAAAGATGCCGTGTGGTATTCCGATGTGCCTGAAGAAAAAGGCATACGCTGCCGTACGGTTATATCGGTAAGCACCGATGGCGGTTTTGCAAAGGCAGAAGACGGCGCAATCTCGATCGCAAATGCCGACAGCGCAACGATAATTATCGCCGCGCGCACCTCGTTTAACGGCGCCGATAAGCAGCCCGAAACAGAAGGGCGCGACGAAAAAGCAGACGTACAGCGCGATCTGGACGCGCTAAAGGGCGTCGATTACGAAAAACTGCTGGATAGGCACTTAAGCGACTTTGTGCCGCTTTTCGACCGCGTGCACTTTGAACTGGATGGCGAAAAGGACGACTTGCCCACCGATGAGCGCCTGCGCCGCTTCCGCGATGAGCAAAACGATACGCTGCTTTACGAGCAAATTTTCAATTACGGCAGGTATTTGACATTCTCGGCATCGCGCCCGGGCACGCGCGCCACGAACCTGCAGGGCATATGGAACCCGCATCTGCGCGCGCCGTGGTCGAGCAATTACACGATAAACATAAACACCGAGATGAATTACTGGCCCGCCGAAGTTTGCGCGATGGGCGATATGGCGCAGCCGCTTATGGAGTTCATCGAGTCGCTGCGCAAGAGCGGCGCACAAACCGCGCGGGACGAGTACGGCGCGGAAGGCGTCGTGTCGCACCACAACAGCGACATATGGGCGATGAGCAACCCTGTGGGCAACGGTCAGCGCAATTCCGCGGTATGGGCATTCTGGCCCATGTCGTTTGGCTGGCTGTGCAGGTCGATGGTGGATCACTATGACTTTAACCCGGATGAAAACTTGCTGCGCAACACGGTCATACCCACGCTGGAGGACTGCGCGAAGTTCTATCTGTCCGTGCTTAAAGAGAATAAAGACGGTCAGCTCGTAATAACGCCCATGACCTCACCCGAAAATAACTTTATCTATAATGGGCAAAAGTGCGCGGTAGCGCGCTCGGGCGCTATGGCATGCGCGATAGTGTACGAAACGTTTGAAAACCTGGTGCGCCTGTGTGAAAAGGCGGGTATAGAGGACGATGTGCTGCTACGCGTAAAGCGGGCACTTCCGCGCCTTAAGCAATTCGACATAGGTTCGCAGGGTCAGCTGCTCGAGTGGGATAGCGAGTATGAAGAGGCCGAGCCGCATCACCGCCATACATCGCACCTGTACGCGCTGCATCCGGCGCACCTAATTACGCCCGAGGCGGGTAGGGCATCGGCGGCGGATTGCCCGCAGGAATACCGCTCGCCCATACCCAATCAGGCAGCGCTTGCGGATGCCTGCCGAAAGACGCTCAATATGCGTGGCGATGACGGCACGGGCTGGTCGCTGGGCTGGAAGATAAACCATTGGGCGCG
>CAYTOU010000040.1:7594-13477 GCA_964439295.1 uncultured Oscillospiraceae bacterium | reverse complement strand
CAGGAGGTACCAAAATGTCCACAAGTGCTCATATGGACGAACTGCTTAAGAGCTTTGTGACCGGTAAAGGACCGTCGGGTTGCGGCTGTGCCGTGGCTAAGGACGGCGAAATTATCTACGAAGGCTATTACGGCCTGGCTAATATCGAAAAGCAAACGCCTATAACGCGCGATACCGTGTATCGCCTGTACTCCATGACTAAGGTCATAATCTGCACCGCCGCCATGATGCTGCAGGAGCGCGGTAAGTTCCTGCTCAATGAGCCGCTGTATGAGTACTTCCCGTCCTGGCGCCATATGAATAAAGTGGTGACCACCGGCGGCGGACGGTACGCAATCGTGCCGCTGGAAAAGCCCATCGAAGTGCGCAACGCATTCTCCATGGCGATGGGCATGCCTTATCCGGGACTGGAGCTGCCCACCGATCAGGCAATGCTGAAGGTGCGCAAGCGCCTGCGCGAGCAGAACCCCAAGTACGATCTGCTGACCGAAATAGATGCCATGAGCGAAGTGCCGGTCGCGTTCGAGCCGGGCACGCGCTTTTTGTACGGCTTCGGTCATGAGCTGGTCGCCGGACTCATACAGGTCGTGTCGGGCAAGAAGGTTTCCGACTTCCTGCGCGAAGAGCTGTTTGAGCCGCTGGGCATGAATAGCACCGGCTATCGCTTCTTCGGCGACATACGCGAGCGCATGGCGACAATGTACCACCGCGATGAGGACGGCACAATGACCGATGTCAGCGAAAAGTACGATGTGCTGCATCAGGAGGATGCCGTGTATGAGGGCGGCGGCGCCGGCCTGTTCTCGACCGTACCCGATTACCTTCAGTTCACTCAGATGCTGGCGGCGGGCGGCACATACCGCGGACATCACTATATCGGACGCAAGACGATTGACCTGATGCGCCGCAATCAGATGAGCGATATACAGCTGCGCGACTTGCGCGGCAGCTATACCGCCGGCTATGGCTATGGCTTGGGCGTGCGCACAATGATGGATCCCGCGGGCGGCTATTCTCCCACGAGCGTGGGCGAGTTCGGCTGGACCGGCGTTGCGGGCACGTATTGCTCGATAGACCCCAGCGAGGGCTTCTCGGTAGTGTACATGCATCAGCTGGATCCCAACATGGAGGAGTACCATCATCATCGCGTGCGCTCCGTGGCGTACGGCATGCTCAGGTAATTTAATTTATAGAATAAGGGCGGTGCTTTAAATGGAATTTCCGATACATATACATGACGTGTGGATAAGCGACCCGTTCGTATTGACCGATCCTAAGACCGGACTGTACTATATATACAGCCGCTTCTTTAAAATGAATGATCTCGTGCCCGAAGAGACGGGTAAGTTCTATGCCATTTGCAGTAAGGATCTCATACATTGGTCCGAGCCCATTGTGGTGTTTGAACAGGGCGATTTCTGGGCGAACAAGGACTACTGGGCGCCCGAATGCCACATCTGGAACGGCAAGTACTACATCTCGTCCTCTTTCCGCGCCGACGGCAAGTATCGCGGCTGCCAGTTCCTGGTTTCCGATCATCCCCTTGGACCCTTCAAGCCCGTTGCGCCCGATCCGGTAACGCCTAAGGGCTGGCAGTGCCTGGACGGTACGCTGTTCGCCGATGAGGACGGCAAGCCGTGGATGATATTCTGCCACGAGTGGATGCAGGTGTACGATGGTCAGATAGCCGCCATACCGCTGTCCGACGATCTGGGTCATGCGATAGGCGACCCGATAATACTGTTCCGCGCGTCCGATGCACCGTGGCGTAAGCCCAACTTCAGCCATGGCGGCAACGTGACCGACGGTCCCTTCATGCATCGCATGCAGGATGGCTCGCTCATAATGCTGTGGTCTAACTTTACCGATAACGGCTATGCTGTGGGCTTTGCAAAGAGCGAGTCCGGCACGCTGTTCGGACCGTGGAAGCAGGATCCCACTCCGATATACGGACTCGACGGCGGTCACGCGATGCTGTTCCATACGTTTGAAGGTCAGCTGATGATGTCGTTGCATAGCCCGAACGCCTTCGAAAAGAAGCGCGCGCTCTTCTTCGAGATGGAGGAGTCCAACGGTCGCCTGTGCATAGTCAACGAGGTAACAGGCAACTGGTATGACAACCTGGGCGGCAACGGCGCGCACTATTGCTATGACATGCCGTGCGCCGAGGAAGCCCACTTCCGTCTGGGCATAGGCACTCAGGAAGTACATATTGACGAATAATGCGTTTACGCCGCCCCTGTTGGGGCGGCGGTTGTGTTTTTGGGAATGGATACTATACCGTATTCATGACGCGAACACCTCGAAATTTGCCTAACCCTCCACCTGCCAAAACTCCACATTCTCAACCGCCGCTGCAATCGCGTCCTCCGCATTTACGCGCATGTCCAGCCACTGCGCGCGGCTGTCGCCCGCCAGCATTACCGGCATGCGGTCGTGTATGAACTCGATGCCCGCTGCCGCCGGACGCGTGAGCACGGTAAAGCAGGGGATGGCAGTGCCCATGCGATTTTCGATGCGGTATATGCCCGCCAGATACAGCGCCCTCGAATCGGCGGGACGGATGGCATACTTGAGCTTGCGCCCGGCGCTATGCTCCCACTCGAAATAGTTGCTTGCCGGTATTAGGCAGCGCCGCTGCGCCATGCCGTCGCGAAAGAGCGGTCTCTGCGCGGCGGTTTCGCATCGCGCGTTTATTACCATGCCGCCCGCGTCCCGCGTATAGCCCCAACGCATCGCAAAGGGCTGTACCTCGCGCCGGCGGTTGTTGGCGATTACGGGCACGGTGTCGCTTGGAAATATCTCGCCCGATGTCTTGACTTCGCCGCGCGCATTCGTGCGGTTTATCGCGGCGATTATGCGCTCCAGCTCCTCGGGCACATCATCCGATGCGATGTAGTATCGTCCGCACATTTATACGCTCCTCTCCACAAACCAGCGCCCTATGTTCGCGCCGGTCAATGCCGCGTTGCGCTCAAAGAAAAGATACGTCTCCCGCCCGCCTATGCGCACGGTGTAACGGTCGCCCTGACCGCCCGCGCGCATTGCGGCGGCCTGCTTTATGTCAAGCACGCGGTCTATCGCAAAGCGCCGCCCGTCCTCCCAGCGTATCGACGTGGGGCGCATGCGTCCGTCCTCCGCAAATGTGACGTTTACGCCCACATATACCTTTATGTGATCCTGCATACCGCATTCCCTCCATCATGTCGCCAAGAATGTGTTGTTCAGTTCCACGGGCATCTTGACCGAATACCCGCGTTCCACCATGCTGTATAGCTTGAATGCAAAGAATTGTTCGGGTATGCGCAGCGCGCGCGCCACCGAAAAGAAGTTCGCGTCATATCCCTTCATCGCGTCCAGCACATCCTTGTCGCTTATCAGAAAATCCGCCGCGAAAAAGTTGGCCTCGCGCTCGGTACGGCTCTTTGAAAGGTATATGTTGTCGTCGTGAAACGGACTCATCTTGAGCTCGTTTCGGTGCAATACGATGTGCCCGGCCTCGTGCGCCGCCACTACGCGCGCCTCTTCGTCGCATAGATACCCGTTTATTACCACATATCGCTGCTTGTTGAGTATTACGCAAAAGCCCTTCAGCCCGTCGCGCCTGAATTCGTGCGTAAAGTCCACGGTGGTGTTCAACGCTTCCAGCAGCACGTATGGGTCGCGCGAACCGAATCGGTGTATCAGCCCCTCGGCCTTTGTGTATATCGAGTCGTTCATATGCCGCTCCTTGCGCCGTACGGGCTAAATATCGTCCGAATCATCCACATGCAGGTATTTCTTGGGCGTGTACTTTTTGGCGCGCTCCTTGGAGTCCAGATACAGCCGCTGTATCTCGTGCAAAAACGCCAGTTCGTCATCGTCGGACAGCGAGCCGCCCGCGAACAGCTGATGCGTCTGCTCCAGTATCATGCGCGCCTGCGCCTGACCGCGCGAGCCATAGCGCGCCGATACCTCATCTAAGAAGTCATCGCTTTCCGTGCGCAGGTAGTCCGCGTCCACGCCGAAAATTTCCGCCAGCTGGTCATACGTCTTTTGATAGCGCGGGTACGTGCCGTTTTCGTATGTGAACACGGTGCGCGTGTTCACGCCCAGCTTCTTTGCCAGCTCTTCCTGAGACCAGCCCTTCTCCTTGCGCAGCTTGCGCACCTTGTCACCGAATTTCATGACCTTCCTCCTCAATGTGTTTGAATATCAAAAATTGTACTTGACAATGATATTGAACATCGCTATACTGATGAATATGAAGTTCAACTACGTACAAATGATACCACTTATGAGCCGGAATGTCAATACGGCAAAGTGCGTATATGTAGTTCAACTACTTAAAGACAAAGGGGCGCGTATGCATGGGGGATAGGTATATACTCCATATCGATATGAATAAATTCTACGCCACGGTCGAACAGATGCTCAATCCCGCACTCAAGGGCAAGGCAATCGCCGTATGCGGCAGCGCTGAGGAACGTCACGGCATAGTGCTGACCGCCTCAGCCGAGGCAAAGCGCATGGGCGTCAAGACCGGTATGGCAAACTGGGAGGCGCGCGCTAAGTGCCCGGGGCTTATAATAGTGCCGCCGCAGTATGACCAGTACTGCAAATACTCGCGCCTGGCGCGGCAGATATACATGCGCTATTCCGACTGCGTGGAAAGCTACGGCATGGACGAATGCTGGGTGGATATATCGCCGCTGTGCCGCTCGTTTGACGATGCGCGCGACATAGCCGATGAGATTCGCCTGTCGGTCAAAGATGAGCTGGGGCTTACCGTGTCGGTGGGCGTGTCGTTCAGTAAGATACTCGCAAAGCTGGGCAGCGATATGAAAAAGCCCGATGCGGTGACCGTGCTGTCGCCCGACTGCTGGCGCGAACGCGTGTGGGAGCTGCCCGTGTCCGACTTGCTTTACGTGGGTCCTGCCACGACGCGCAAGCTTATGGGGCGCGGCGTGCTCACGATAGGGGATCTGGCGCACTATCCGGTGGATAGCATACGCCGCATGTTGGGCAAAAACGGCGTGGCACTCTGGCAATACGCAAACGGTCTGGACAACTGCCGCGTAATGCCGGTCAATTATGCGCGCGATGTAAAGAGCGTATCGCACGGCATAACCTGTCGCTGCAATCTGGAAAACAACGATCAGGTGTGGCGCGTTATGCTGGAGCTGAGTCAGGAGATAGGGCATCAACTGCGCGGTCACGGCTTGAGCGCGCGCGGGGTAGGGGTGTACATACGTTCGAGCGATTTAAGCTGCGGACTCAGCCACCAAAGCCGCCTTGAATACCCCACGCAGAGCCCGCTTGAAGTCGCGCAGTCGGCTCGCGCGCAGTTTATCGATAACTATCCGTGGACTACGCCGGTGCGCGCAGTATGCGTGTCGACATACGACCTGATTCCCGCGGATCAGCCGGTGCAGCTGAACATGTTCATTGATGACCAAAAGCGGCAGCGCATAAAGCAACTTGACGACTGCGTGGACGAAATACGCGCGCGTTTCGGAAAGCGCTCGGTGTTTTCGGCATCGCTTATGGGCGATCTGTACATGCCCGATGACGGGCGGAATAAGGTCAAAATGCCCGGACTTATGTATTCATGACACATACGCGGCGCGGCAAAAGTAAACCGCACCGCGTAAACTTTATCATTTTGCACCAGAAAATGACAAAGTTTCGCCGAGTATATTGTGATGGACCGTATGCACAAAAAATTAATTGAAATATGCTCGGATATACCGATAAGACTTCGAACACATACGCCATTACAAAAATTATGCGGTAAAAAAGTTGCGCGAACACACTTGACGGTTAAGCACACACTTAAGCGTAAATGCAGTACAAACTGTAATGAAAAGTGGAGATTGACTTAACTATGCAAAACATCTAAAA
>CAYTOU010000040.1:0-7494 GCA_964439295.1 uncultured Oscillospiraceae bacterium | reverse complement strand
CAAAGTGTTAAGATAAGAATATACCTAATGCACAAGTGAACAATTCCGGTGACAGTATGTGTGACATATGCTCACATATCGCTTAGGAGGGGGATACTCAGCCATGACCAACAATGCTCCGGTCGCAAAGACGCGTTGGCAGCGCATTGGCCGCACGATATGGCAGAACAAAACACTTCTTTTGATGTGCCTGCCGGCCATAATCTTCTTTTTCATCTTCTCGTATATGCCTATGCCGGGCATGTACATCGCCTTCGTCAAGTACAATTACCAGCAGGGCATATTCGGTAGCCCCTTCGTGGGTCTTAAGAACTTCACGTTCCTGTTCACAAGCGGTCAGCTGGCACTGCTTTTGCGCAACACCATACTGTACAACCTCGCATTTATCATAATAGGTAATGTACTGCAGTTGACGTTTGCAATACTGCTCAATGAAGTGCAGTGCAGGGTGTTTAAGAAGACGACTCAGTCGCTCATGTTCCTGCCTTACTTCATATCCGACGTTCTGGTTTCGCTGCTCGTGTACAACCTGCTCAACTACGACTTCGGCTTTATATCCAACGTTGTGCGCTCTCTGGGCGGCGAAATGCCCAAGATTTACCAGAACGCAAGCGCGTGGCCCTTTGTAATTGTGCTGGTCAATATCTGGAAGGGCACCGGTTACGGCACGGTCGTGTACTTTGCCGCAATCACCAGCATGGATACCTCGATGCTGGAGGCGGCTCAGATAGACGGCGCCAACGGCTTCCAGAAGATCCGCTACATCATCCTGCCCACGCTTAAGCCCACCGTAATAGTGCTGTTCCTGTTCGCTATCGGCGGCATACTGAAGGGCAACTTCGGTCTGTTCTATAACCTGATAGGTTCTAACTCCGTTCTGTTCAATACGACCGACATAATCGAAACGTACGTGTACCGCTCCATGATGAACAGCTTCAACTTCGCTCAGTCCAGCGCAGTCGGCCTGTTCCAGAGCGTCGTAGGCTTCTTCATAGTGTTGGGCGCGAACGCGTTTGTCAAGCACCTCGATCCGGACTATGCACTGTTCTGATCCGGCAAAGCGCAGTTGAAAGAAGGATGTTATATGAATAATCAGAATAAGGCTGCACACCCTTATGTGCATAAGAAGATAAAGCTGGACAGATCGGATAAGTGCATACGCGGCTTTACATACGTGCTGGTCACGCTGTTCTCGATATGCTGCGTACTGCCTTTCTGGCTGATAATCGCCTCGTCGTTTGCGTCCGAGGCATCCATACGCCGCTCGGGCTTCACAATGTGGCCCACCGACTTTTCGACATACGCGTATGAGCTGCTCTTCCGCAGCCCGGATCAGATGATAGGCGCGTATATAGTCACGATCGGTCTGACCGTTGTGGGCACTGCGATTGGTCTGTTCATAATATCGATGACCGGCTACGCGCTGCAGCGCCGCGACTTCCCGATGCGCAACGGCATCATGTTCTATATCTACTTTACATCGCTGTTCTCCGCCGGACTCGTTCCGTTCTACCTTTTGATTAAGCAGACGCTCAACCTTGCCAATACCTATTGGGCGATACTGCTGCCGCTGCTCATGAGCCCGTGGCTGATAGTCCTTATGAAGAACTTCGTAAAGGCCATACCGCACGAGATTACCGAATCGGGCAAGATAGACGGCGCGGGCGACTTCCGCATATTCTATGAGCTTATACTGCCGTCCATGAAGCCGGCTCTGGCGACAATCGGTCTGTTCATAGCTCTGGGCTACTGGAACGAGTGGTATTACTCCTCTCTGTTCCTGGATGCGTCGGTCGAATACCGTCCGCTGCAGTACCACCTGTATAACATAATCAATAAGGTCGCTTCTCTTAAGAACTCTGTCGCGGGCTCCAACGTAGTTATCGAGGATCTGCCCAGTGAGACTCTTAAGATGGCAACCGCCGTCATAGCGACCGGTCCTATCATACTTCTGTATCCGTTCGTTCAGAAGTACTTCGTTGCCGGTCTGACCGTAGGCTCGGTTAAGGGCTGATGCGCGATTCTTGAGCGGTCTAAACGCCGCTTGGAATATATAACCCGTTACAAACTACTCAAAGAGGAGGATTCTCTAATGAAGAAGTTCCTGACGGTTCTGCTTGCTCTGGCCATGGTTATGGCAGTGCTGCCCGTTATGGCATCTGCGGATGCGGACAGCATAGACACTTCCGAGCATGTCGTCATCACCTACATGGTGACCGGCGACAAGCCCACCGACAAGACCGATGAGGTTCTTGCCAAGCTCAACGAGAAGCTGACCGAGAAGGTCAATGCCGAGCTGCAGATTAAGTGGATTGAGTGGGCCAACTGGAGCACCAACTACAATCTGGCTCTGGCCACCCAGAGTGGCGACATCGACCTGGTCGGCACCGCTACCGACTGGCTGAACGCATGGCCCAACACTCAGAAGGGCGCTTTCCTGGCTCTGAGCGAGGAAATGCTTCAGACTTACGCTCCCCAGACTTGGGCTGCTGTTTCTCAGGAGCACTGGGATCTGTGCAAGTACAATGGCGAAATCTACCTGATCCCCGAAGATCAGTATGCGCAATGGACCAACCACGGCTTCATGTACCGCGGCGACTGGGCAACTGCTGCCGGTCTGGAAAATGGCGTACATTCTTGGGAAGACATGGGCGTATACCTGCAGTACATCAAGGACAACATGCCCGACGTAATACCGTGGGATGCTGATGGTTTCGGTTCTTCCTACGGCCCGCAGCTGTCCGGCGGCTGGCAGACTAGCCACACCGACAACAAGTACATCGAAGGCATCGGCGTTGACCTGTTCTACGGCGAGTCCTCCGAAAATCCCTACACCCTGAGCACCTACTACCTCGAGGGCGACGAGCTGGTTAACTTCGCTAAGACCATGAAGGAATGGGCGGATGCCGGCTACTGGCGCAGCGACGTTCTGAACTACTCCGGTGACCAGTCCGAAGAAATGAAGGAAGGTCTCTCCGGTGCCCGTCAGCATCACACCGAAAGCTGGACCGGCATGCGCACCGAGATGGAAGTAGCACAGCCCGGTTCCGACCTCGGCTTCTTCTGGTTCGGCGAAGAGACCGGCAACCTGACCGCTCTGAACATCACCCACGGCGCTATGGCTATTGCCGCTACCTCTGCTAACCCCGAGCGCGCTCTGATGGTTTATGACCTGCTGCGCAACGACGAGGAAATCTATCGCCTGATGATGTACGGCGAAGAAGGCGTACAGTACAACATAGATGACGATGGTTACCTAGTACGTCCCGACGGTTACGAGAGCTCTACCGACGGCGTGTCCTTCAACTTCTGGTGGGGCCGCAACGACAATCTGGGTCTGCGCTCCGCTGACCGCGATTGGGATGCCATCGACCAGCTGTACAGCGTTTACACCGAGAAGGCTGTTGACTATCCTTATGGCCAGGTCGTATTCGATATGACCGAGGTTCAGCCCTACATAGATAACCTGAGCAATGTTTACAACACCTATATGCCTCAGATCGTATTCGGTATGGAGCAGAGCGATCCCGAAGAGTTCGTTGAGGAGTTCCGCAACGCTCTGAAGGCCGCCGGCTACGAGACCGTTATGGCTGAAGTTCAGGCTCAGCTGGATGCCGTATACGGCAACAACTAATCGCCTGTAAAACGGTAAGTATTGGGTCGCTGCCCCGCGCAGCGGCCCTTTATTGTGCATTTAAAGGGAATGACACTCAAAAGTACATATACCTAAAGTAGAATATGTACATAAACCGCAGGAGGATATAATATGAGCAATCCCATACTGCTAAATGACGATTGGCGCTTCTATCTGGGCGATGACCCGCGCGCCGACTTCATGGGTTATAACGACTCGGCGTGGCGCACGGTTACGCTGCCGCACGACTGGGCGGTCGAGCATCCGTTCGACACATGCAACGCCAGCGGCACAGGCTATCTGCCCGGCGGCACCGCGTGGTATCGCAAGCATTTTACCTTGCCCGATGACGTAAATAGCAAGCGCGTGCGCATCACGTTTGACGGCGTATATAAGCATGCGCGCGTGTGGATTAACAGCAATTACCTTGGAACTCGCGCGTATGGCTATTCGACATTTGCGTTTGACATAACCGAATTCGTGCGCCCCGGCGAAAACGTGGTCTGCGTGCGCGTTGAGCATAACGAGGTCGCCGATTCGCGCTGGTTCACCGGCAGCGGCATTTACCGCGATGTGCATATCGAGATAAGCGACATGGTGTCCTTTAGCGATGACGGCATATTCGCATATACCGAAAGCGCCGATGAGGAAAATGCATGCGTCGCCGTAAAATACGAAACGCTGGGCGGTGATGGCGCGAGGTTCACACTGACTGCGCCCGATGGCACCATTGCGGCTTCAGTAGAGGGCAATGGCGAAAGCGGTCAAGTGCGACTGTGCGTAAGTAAGCCCGCACTCTGGTCGCCCGATTCGCCCGCGCTGTACACGCTGAAGGGCGAGGTAGTAAAGAGCGGCAGCGTGACCGATGAGCGTCAAGTGCGCATAGGCATACGCACCATACGCTTTGATGGCGATACCGGATTCTATCTGAACGGCAAATCGATGAAGCTCAAGGGCGTGTGCGTGCATCACGACGCGGGCGCACTGGGCGCAGCCGTGCCTAAGGCGATATGGGAGCGCCGCATACGCATGTTTAAGGCGGCGGGCGCGAACGCACTGCGCACCGCGCATAATCCGCCCGATCCGCACCTTCTCGAGCTGTGCGACGAGATGGGTCTTATGGTAATGGACGAGGCGTTTGACGAGTGGGAAGGCTGCAAGAACAAGTGGTGGCAGGGTCATAACGTGTACCCGCCCAAGCGCTTCGGCTACGGCGAGGACTTCCCGCAGTGGTATAAGATTGACCTTGAGGGCATGGTAAAGCGCGACCGCAACCATCCTTCAATAATACTGTGGTCGATAGGCAACGAAATCGACTATCCCAACGACCCGTACGTAACACCGCTGTTCAAGGAAGTGCTGGGCAATAACGATGCCAACAAGCCCGCCGCCGAGCGCATGTACGATGCGCGCAAGCCCGATGCCGGACGCCTGGCTGTGCTGGCGCGCAAGCTGACCGCGATAGTGCATGACGTGGATACCACCCGTCCGGTGACGAGCGCGCTGTCCTTCCCGGAGCTGTCCACACGCACGGGCTATGCCGATGCGCTGGATGTGTCCGGATATAACTACCGCGAGCACTTCTACGCCGAGGATCATAAGCGCTTCCCGGGTCGCGTGATATACGGCAGCGAAAACAGCCACGATGTAGAGGCGTGGAAGGCCGTGCGCGACAACGATTATATATGCGGTCAGTTCCTGTGGACGGGCATAGACTTCCTGGGCGAGTGCGCCGGTTGGCCCATTCGCATTGCCAGCCCGGGTATGCTGGATCTGTGCGGCTACGAAAAGCCGCTGTACTGCCTGCGCCGCGCGATGTGGACGGATGAACCGTATGTGCGCATAGCCGTGGGCGGCGAAAAGCCCTGGGAGCAGCGCCTCATGTGGAACGGCAATGCGGGCGACAAACTGACCGTAACCGCGTACACGAACCAAGACGAGGTCGAGCTCTTCCTAAACGGCAAGAGCCTGGGCAAAAAGCAGGCAGTCGACTATACCGCCACATGGCAGGTCGAGTACGAAGCAGGCGAGCTCTCGGTCAAAGCGGGTGAGGCTGTGGATAAGCTCATAACCCCGGGTAAGGCGGCTAAGCTCGAACTCAAGCTGTATAAGCCCGAGCTCAATACCGTGGGCAGCGACATCGCGCAGGTCGAAGTACTGCTCTGCGACGGCAAGGGCATTGCCGTCTCCGATGATGAAAAGGTGCGCTATCAGATACTGGGCGATGGCGAAATACTGGGCATCGAAAACGGTCGCCCCGACGACTTGACGCCCTACAGCGAGCGCAGCCGCGAGACCTTCCGCGGCAAGGCGATAGTCTACATGCGTCTGCGCGGCAAGGTACTGCTGCACGCGTTTACAAAGAGCGGACTCAGCGCCGACATTACGATAGGCTAAAATCCCGACTTACCCCCATAAAAACACAGCCTCGCAATGCAAATACATGCGCTGCGGGGCTTATGCATGGCTTTACGACTAAACAAACTCATTCGGAGGTTCATTATGGCAACGGCTAATACCGAGCACGTGCTCAACATGAGCGAAGGCAAACCACTGGGACTGCTGCTGCGTTTTTCGCTGCCGGTGGTAGTAGCCAACATACTGCAGCAGCTGTATAACATAGCCGATACGACTATAGCCGGCCATATGTTGGGCGAGGCGGCATTGTCGCAGATCGGCACGACGACCGCGCTCTATGCGCTGATAACCAACCTGGCATTCGGCATGAACAGCGGTCTGGCACTCGCGGTCAGCAACGCATTCGGCGCGCAGAACGACAGGGAGATAAAGCAGTCGGTCGCATGGATGACCACGCTTGCCGCCGCGTGCGCGGTGATACTGACGGTGCTGTTTGTGTCGCTGCGCTATCCGCTGCTGCGCATGCTCAACACGCCCTCCGATCTGTTTGCGGGCGCAATGGACTATCTCGAGGTCATTCTGATAGGCATACCCGTGACCATGGCGTATAACCTAGAAGGCAGCCTTATGCAAGCCGTGGGCAACAGCCGCACACCGCTTATACTGCTGCTGATAAGCAGCGCGCTCAACATAGGACTTGACTATCTGTTCATGGGTCCGCTCAACATGGGCGTGCGCGGCGCGGCAATCGCCACGATAATAGCGCAGGGCGTGAGCGCGGTCTTCGGCAACACATTCATATGGCTGCATTATCCGCGCCTGCGCTTCGGTAGGCGCGACTTCAAGGTAAAGCGCGGCTTTGTCGCCGACACGCTGACCACCGGCGTGAGCATGGCGCTGACCAGCACCATATACAATATAGGCGGCGTGCTGCTGCAGAGCAGCATAAATGGTCTGGGCAATGCGTACATAACCGCGCAGGTGGCCGCGCGCCGCCTGGTCGAGGTCATATATACGCCCGGCGGCTCGCTGAGCCTCGCGGTTGCGACCTATTCCAGCCAGAACCTGGGCGCGGGCAAGCGCAGCCGCATCGCGCAGGGTGCGCGAGTGGCCGCCTGGGTATACGCCGCGTGGTGGGTGATCGCGATTGTGCTGACGCTCACGCTGGGCAGGAGCGCCGTGCAGCTTATAACAGCCAGCCTTGACGAGACTGTCGTGGGCGAGGCCGTGCGTTACCTGAACATAAACATACCGCTTATACCGCCCATGGCGATACTTGTCATACTGCGCAACATGCTTCAGGGCATGCAGCACCGCGTGGCGCCGCTTATGTGCAGCGTAATCGAAATGGCGGGCAAGGTCATATTTGCCCTCTGGATAGTGCCCGTAATGGGTTACACCGCCGTCTGCATATGCGAGCCGGTCATGTGGGTGGTTTGCTGCATTTACCTGTGCATTGTCATGATGCGGTGCAAGGGGGAGCTTAGGGATGATTATGGGGT
>CAYTOU010000039.1:0-13802 GCA_964439295.1 uncultured Oscillospiraceae bacterium | reverse complement strand
TTAAATCGACCTAGCCGCCTCAACAACCCAACGGATACGATCGTGATCGATGTTCTCGTTTACGGTGCAGTCGGCGCCCAGCATGAGACCGCGCTTGCCGAAGGAGAGGATCAGGTTGCGGGTGAAGTCCTTGACTTCCTGCTCGGTGCCCTCATGCAGCACGCCCTTGTGGGTCTTGCCTTCCTGATGCAGGCTCTGGAAGCCGCCCAGGCATGCCCTGTCGCCGAAGAAGTAACGGCCTTCCTCGAGGGACATCTCTTCTACGTATACGGCCCAGTTGATGCACTTTACCGGATAGTCCTTCCACAGTTCCATCTGGTTCTTGGCGCCCGCCCAGCCGCAGCAGTGCATTATGTTGTAGTCGCTGAAGCGATTGGCATGCTCAAGCACGTACAGATCGCTGGGAGCGATCATTTCCTTGTACTCTTCGGGGGTGAAGCGACCGTACTCGCCGCCCTGTACGCAGTAGTATACGCCGTCGCAGCCCGCCTCGGTGATCAGCAGCTCGCTAAGCAGCGCGTTGTCCTGAGCGATTACGTCCAGAGCGTGCATAACGGCCAGCTTGTCCTCGCGGATGTCGTGCATTACGCGCTCTTCGCCCGCGCCGAAGCGTATGGAGGAGAAGGGAGCGAATACGTTGTAGAACACGGGCATGTCCTTACCGACTTCTTCGACCAGACGGCGTGCGCGCTCTACCTGATCCTTTATGAAGGGGTGATCCTTGCCGATGGGCTTAAGCTTCTTCCAATCGGAAGCGGTCTTGCAATCCTCGGGCACGGGATACGGGAAATAGCTGTCGCACATGATCTTCAGTATGTCCAGATCGCAGTCCTTCACATAGTCGACATGCGCCTTGACGCAGCCCTCACCCACTGCCTGCTCACCGGAGAAGTGATACCAGAAGCCTACCGGCACGTGGTCAACGGGCTTTTTGTCCATTGCATTGAAAACACGAGTGCGCTTATCCATTTTGAGTTCCTCCCTTTAATATAGTTCAAATTTATGGGTATTCATTTACAAACCAGCATATCGAGTATGACGCGGTCGGTGTTCGACATGCCCGCGTTGCATAGGTTGGCGAGGTTATCCACAGACGCCTCCGGATCGCGCCCCACTATGCCGTCAAGCGCGGATGCGCTGCGGTTCTTCATCGCAAGCATTGAGCCGCGGAATGCGCTGGATATTCCGGTCGCAATCTTAAGCGAGCAGCCCGCCTTTGCGCCGTCACATATTACGCCCGACACATCGGCCACGACGTTGTCCACGCAATGCCCTATCTGAGCGAGCGTGCCGCCATCCATGTATGTCAGGGCACAGGCCGTGCCGATCGACGCGCCCACGCTGCACGCGCACAGCGCCGACAGCTTACCCAAGTGTTGCTTAACATGTATGGTCACAAGCAGACTGTATGCCAGCGCGCGGAATGTCATTTCTTCGTCAAGGCCTCGCCTTTGCGCCACGGCTATTACGGGCAGTGTGGCGGTCAGACCCTGATTGCCGCTGCCGCAGGATGACATTACGGGCAATGTGCAGCCGCCCATTCGCGCATCCGCCGCCGCGCAGGTAACCGCCAGGGCGTAATTTTCCTCGCTGTCGCGGTCATCGAGCGACTCGTATATGCTGCGCCCGATGCTCAGACCGTATGTGTGCTTAAGTCCTTCTTTGGAGATTTTGGTATTCATGTCGATGCAGCCGCGCAGGAATTCAAGCTTTTCGCAGGGTACATTGCGCACGAATTCGTCTATCTCGACAAACGACAGGTTGTAGCCGTTACCACCGGCTCCGCCCTCGCCTACACTCGAATTAGTGCTTATGCATATGCCGTCCTTTTCGATGAGCACAATGTTTGTGTGCGAACCGGCGATGACCGTGCGCGCGCTATGATCGCCCTTTTCGGCGCGAACGTCGATATAGAGCTTCTGATCGGTTTCGCTTAAGACTACCTGAATCTTTTGCGCATCGACCATCTTCTGCGCCTCGCGGACGTTTTCATCGGTCATGTCGTGTAGCACTGCCAGACCTGCCTTTGCGTCGCCACAGAGTGCGCCTAAGGCAACGGCAATCGGCAATCCCACCATATTGGTGCCCGGTATGCCCACGCCCATTGCGTTTTTAAGTATATTACGGCTGACCGAGATCGTCAAGCGTTCGGGCGTATCACCCAGCGTTTGTGCCGCCACAGCAGCGGCATATGCCGCCGCGCCGGGCTCAGTGCAGCCCACGGCAGGTCGGATCTGATTCTTAATTATCTCAATCAACTGATCCTGTCTGACGATCGTCATAGTCAACCTCCGAATTTTTATCTGATGTTCTTGTGGTCATATTAGCAGATTTCTTGTGATCTGTCAATACGTTACTTCAAGTTTTCTTATTTTTCTTTGCTTTAAAAAGCAGTATCGTGCTGCGCGCAAAAAAAGCCCGCCTTGCATGAGCGTATGCCATGCAAAGCGGGCTAAATTATAGTTCTGCGTTATCCGCAGATTACGTTATCAGAACCTGGTGCGGTCTATCCACAGGCCCAGTGCCGGATTGGGTATGAAGTAAATCTCTTCACCATCGGGCATTGTGTTCCAGCCGTAGGAGAGCTTTTCAGGATCGTAGCGCTTAACCATCTCATCGTACGACGCGGAGTTAAAGCATACCGAGCGTATCTCTTCCTGCGGGATATCGCGCACAGCGTACGTCACGGTGAAGCGACCGTCGCTTGAACCGTGTATCAGGTGCGCCGCGACGCCCATGTTTTCGTGCAGGTCGGTGTTCTTGGGATCATTGAACAGATCCAGCACCTTGAGTCGACCGCAGTAGCCGTACTTGCGTATGATCTTATCGTTTATCATATCCTCGCCGAAGCGCGCAATGCCGGGCGCCAGTACGAGCAGCTCGCCGCCGTCGGCAATGGCCATGCGCGTGCGGTATACGGCCTTGTTGCCCAGCCAAGTGCTGCGGAACTCGGACGGATCCAGATATACGACGCACTTCTTTATGCCGCGCTCGACAAAGTCGATGTTCTTTTCCTGCGCCATGGCGATGGCGTTTTCGAGAACGCTGCGCTTGTCGCCTATGAACACGCCGTGCGTATGAATTACGCCGCCGGGTGCGGTGGTGACGGTCAGCACGAATATAATCGGGCGATCCTTGAGGAAGTGCTCAAGCGCATAGTCGAATATGCGGCGCACGGGCGTGAAGTCCTTGCCCATCATGCGCTCCAGTCCGTATACAGCGCCTACCATGTGGCTCTTGT
The DNA here is from genome assembly GCA_964439295.1 of uncultured Oscillospiraceae bacterium. Taxonomy (GTDB): domain Bacteria; phylum Bacillota; class Clostridia; order Christensenellales; family Aristaeellaceae; genus Fimadaptatus. The sequence continues at coordinate 10,561 of CAYTOU010000039.1, read as the reverse complement.
TTATCATATCCGCGCCGCCCACGCCTACGAAGAGGTTCTTGGAGTGGTTGGCCATACCGATAACCTCGTGCGGCACTACCTGACCGGGCGAAATGATAAGGTCATACTTTTCGTCCATGACCAGCTTATTGACCTCGACCTCGATGGAATCCTTCCACAGGCCATCGGTAATGGAGCTGATGAAGTCGCCGGGAACTTCGCCTATCTTGACCACATCGTGACGCCAGTCGTGCGCGATGAGCTTTTCGTAGGGTATATCGCCCAGCATCTTTTCGCACTGTTCGCGGGTCATGGGCTCATGCGTGCCCAGCGCGGGCATGATATCGACGTTTGCGCCCATATCGGTGAGCATATGATAGTATACATTGGTTATGAAGCCCGCGTTGGAATGATAACGCGTAAAGTCGGGCGGCAGTATAAGCACGTTCTTGAGCTCGCGCCCCTCTATCGACCTAAGCAAACCGGCGCGTATCTCTTCACGGCTGAGACCTTCCGATGTGCTTTCGCGCAGGAATATTTCCATATTGTTTTCCTCCATTAAAACTAAACCGCCCTGCTTTGGCAGGCAGTGCCCGCCGCGCAGGACGGCCCATATCACTTTAAATTGTCAAATTGCTTCTTCGAGGAGCATCAGACCACATACTGGGTAGCCGACACGTCTCCGCCGTGACCGGTCCAGTTGGTGTGGAAGAACTCGCCACGCGGCTGATCTACGCGCTCATAGGTATGTGCGCCGAAGTAGTCGCGCTGTGCCTGCAGCAGGTTCGCGGGCAGGTTGGCGGTGGTGTAGCCATCGAAGTAGTTCAGCGCGGAGCACATTGCGGGTACCGGCACGCCATAGCGTACAGCGGTAGCGGCAACATTGCGCCAGGACGGAACCAGAGCCTTGATGGTCTTCTCGAAATACGGGTCAAGCAGCAGGTTGCTCAGCTCGGGGTTCTTGTCGAACGCTTCCTTGATCTTGCCCAGGAATACGGAGCGGATTATGCAGCCGCCGCGCCACATCAGCGCGATGCCGCCGTAGTTCAGCTTCCAGCCGTAGGTCTTGGCAGCCTGACGCATGAGGGTATAGCCCTGAGCGTAGGAAATGATCTTAGCGGCGTACAGTGCCTTGCGGATATCCTCGATGAAGGCCTTCTTATCGCCATCGAATACGGGCTTGTCATGCGGGAACACCTTGGCGGCGTTTACGCGCTCTTCCTTCATAGCGGACAGGCAACGTGCGAACACGGCCTCGCCGATGAGGGTAAGCGGTATGCCTTCGTCCAGAGCGGCAATTCCGGTCCACTTGCCGGTGCCCTTCTGACCGGCGGTATCAAGGATCTTGTTAACGATGGGCTCGCCATCGGTATCCTTGTAGGCCAGTATGTCGCGGGTGATCTCGATGAGGTAGCTATCCAGCTCGGTCTTGTTGTACTCGGCGAACACCTCGTGCATTTCGTCGGCGCTCATGCCCAGTACATCGCGCATCAGCTGATATGCCTCGCAGATGAGCTGCATATCGCCGTACTCGATGCCGTTGTGAACCATCTTAACGAAGTGGCCTGCGCCGCCTTCGCCAACCCAGTCGCAGCAGGGATCATCGCCTACATGCGCGCAGATGGACTGCAGTATGGGCTTAACGATGGGCCATGCAGCAGGAGAACCGCCGGGCATCATGCTGGGGCCATTGAGTGCGCCCTCTTCGCCGCCGGATACGCCGGTGCCGATGTACAGTAGACCCTTGCTCTCAACATACTTGCAGCGACGCGCGGTATCCGGGAAGTGGGAGTTACCGCCATCGATGATGACGTCGCCCTCTTCCAGATGGGGCAGCAGCTTTTCGATAAAGTCGTCAACGGGCTGACCGGCCTTAACCATCAGCATGACCTTGCGCGGCTTGGACAGGTTGGCAACCAGCTCCTCTATGGAATAGGTGCCGATTATGTTCTTGCCCTTTGCGCGGCCTTCGATAAAGTTGGTCACCTTGCTGGTGGTACGATTGTACACGGCTACGGTGAATCCCTTGGATTCCATATTGAGTACCAGGTTCTCGCCCATTACCGCAAGACCTATCAGACCGATATCTGCCTTGTTCATTGCAGTTTACCTCCTATATGCGTATGAAGTATGTTTATTAGCGCTTTACGCGTGCGTTGCCTTCCCAAATGCTCCAGATCTGCTCTTCGTCAATGGGCTCGGCAAAGTCGGTTTCCAGAGTGGTTACCAGAGCGCCGCTCGCCCAACCGAACTGAGCGCACTTCTCGGGCTCCCAGCCCTTGAGGAAGCCGTACAGCATGCCGGATACGAAGCCGTCGCCGCCGCCGATGCGGTCGTAAACCTGAATGGGACGCGGCTCGATTACATGCCACTCGTCACCGGCGAGCATAATGGCACCCCACAGATGCTCGTTGGCGGATACAACCTGACGCAGTGTGGTAGCGAATACCTTTGCGTTGGGATAGGCAGCCTTCACATTCATTATCATGCCCTTGAAGCTGTCTATCTTGCTGCCCAGATCCTTGCCGCCGGACTCGGGTCCCTTGATGCCCAGAGCCAGCTGGAAGTCCTCTTCGTTACCGATAAGTATATCGGACGCGGCTGCTATGCGGGAGAATATCTCGCGCAGCTCGGTCTCGCGGCCCTTCCAGAAGGAAGCGCGGAAGTTAAGGTCGAAGGATACGACGGTGCCGTACTGCTTAGCGGTCTCGGCCAGCTGCAGGCAGAACTCGCCGGTTTCGGGGCTCATCGCGGCGATAAGGCCGGACAGATGCAGCTCCTGAACGCCCTCGTCACCGAACAGGCGCTTGAGGTCGAAGTCCTTTACGTTCAGCGTGCGGCCAACTTCGCCTGCGCGGTCGTTGGTTACGCGCGGGCCGCGCTTGCCGTAGCCGCAGTCGGCTATGTTGAACTGATGGCGATAGCCCCAAGGACCGCCCTGCTCTACTTCGGGTCCCTCATATTCGATATGACGGCGGCTCAGGTCGTCCTTTATGAAGCGTGCGATAGGAGAATCCTTTACGAATGTGGTCAGCACCTTGGTCTTAAGACCCAGGGAAGCCGATACGCCCAATACGTTGGATTCGGCGCTGGTCGCCTGCATGGTGAACAGGCGCGATACATGCACGGGCTGACGATTCTGCGGAGTGATGCGTACGCCCATTGACGTAGGCACTACCAGTGCATACTTTGCGTTTTGCTTAAATTCCATTGTATATCCCTCCATCGCGATTGCCGCTTGACCGGTTCTCGCCTATTATGTCTTATACAACGTCATTCTACCATTTTTTGATCAATAAGTCAATCATTGAGTGATGAAATCTAGATAATAAGTGCCGCAGAATGTGCCGTTTAGAATACTTTTTTGTGCGCAATTGGGCTTAAAAAGGCGGACAGCCGCGTTTTATACGCATAAGCCGTCCGCCTTTAAATAAATCAAACCCTATTAAACTTCCAGCGCGCCGGTAAGCTCGCTCACGGACGCCACGCCGGTATCGTCGCAGTACTTTTCCAGCTGCTCGATTATGTTCACGCACGCCATGGGGTCATGTATGTTAGCCGTGCCCACCATAACCGCGCTCGCGCCGCACAGCATGAACGCCGCCGCGTCTTCGCCGGTCATAATGCCGCCCATGCCTATTACGGGTATCTTTACCGCGCGCGATGCCTGCCACACCATGCGCAGGGCAACAGGTCGTATCGCGGGACCGGACAGGCCGCCCACAATGTTTGCGAGTATGGGCTTTTTCTTATACACATCCACAGCCATGCCGGTCAGCGTGTTTATGAGCGACACGGCATCCGCGCCCGCCTCTTCGGCTGCGCGCGCGCACTCGGCAATGTCGGCGACATTGGGCGAGAGCTTGACTATAAGCGGCTTACGCGCCGCGGGCTTTACAAGCTTCACAATATTATATATGGACTCCGGCTTTGTGCCGAACGCCACACCGCCCTCTTTTACGTTGGGGCAGGATATGTTCATCTCCAGCATATCGACGTCGCTGCCCGACAGCCTATCCGCCATGAACACGTAATCGTCCTCGCACGCGCCCGCCATGTTGGCAATTACGACGGTGCCCTGCTGCTTAAGCCAGGGCAGGTCGTCCGCTATGAACGCCTCAACGCCCGGGTTCTGCAGTCCCACGGAATTAAGCATGCCCGACGGAGTTTCGGCAACGCGCGCGGGCGGATTGCCCAGGCGCTTTAGGCGGGTCAGACCCTTTACCGATATGCCGCCCAGCAGCGACACGTCATAGAAGTTCTGATACTCGCGACCGAAGCCGAAAGTGCCCGATGCCGCTATAACCGGATTCTTAAGCGGTACGCCGCATATATTCACGCTCATATCAGCCATCGAATACCACCTCCGATGCATCGAATACAGGACCGTCCACGCACACGCGCTTATAGTCCCAGCCGTCGCCGTGCTTTTGCTTTATCTTGCAGTTGCACACAAGGCATGCGCCCAGACCGCAGCCCATGCGCTCCTCCAGCGACAATTGACACCTTACGCCCAGGCGATTGCAGATCTCCTGCACCGCGCGCAGCATGGGCGTAGGTCCGCAGCACATTACGCAGTCGGGGCGCTCGGAAAGTATCTCGCGCTCCAGCGGCGCGGTCACAAAGCCGCGCTCGCCCAGCGTTCCGTCCTCGGTCGCAACGATCGCGTTTTCGGTACCGAAGGCGTAGCATGCGCTCCTGAAACCGGCGAGCAGCCTTGAGCGCGCGCGCATACGTCCCTGCAAAAACAGTATGGGCGCCATGCCTATGCCGCCGCCCACCAGTATGTAGTTGCCCTCATCGTCCCAGTCAAAGCCGTTGCCCATGCAGCCGGTGAGCTTGAGATCGTCGCCCACATTCAGGCGGCTGAGCTGACGCGTGCCCTCGCCCTTTTTCTGTATGGTCAGTACTATGTCATCGCCCAGCACATCGCGCACGCTTATCGGGCGGGCGAGTATGCGCGATTCATCCTTCAAGCTGACCTGTACAAACTGACCGGGCATAACCATATCAGAGCATATGCCGGGTGCGTACAGTTCCAGTTCAAATATGCCCTCTGCGACATCACGCAGGGCCATTACCTTGGCAATCTCCTGGCGCATATTTTCATTCCTCACAATTGAGTAATCGCGCGCACATACGCGCTCAAATATAGTAATTTCGACCTTTTGCCCTGTTTTCCTGCTTTTTAAGGGAAATTTGCGGCTAATTTCAAGCCCGTATTGCATATAACGACGCTATCATGTACAATGATTGCATCGGCAGATTGAGCTAAGGAGGCTTTAATAAATGCTTTCCGACGACATACTCTCCGCGCGCGAATCCGACTTGGGCATTGAAAACGCATTTTACGAAGACGAAGAGATGGACGCGTTCTCGTTTGAGCGTATGGAGTTTTCGCGTGTGCACTTTACGCGCTGCAAATTCCATAGCTGCGTATTTACCCGTGCGAGCTTTTACGACTGCATATTCGAGGATTGCGACATATCGCACAGCGTGTTTTCGGACAGCTACTGGCGGCGATGCACGCTTACGGCGGTCAAAGGCGCAAACGCAGACTTTCGCGATACAATCCTGCGCGAAACGGTGCTAAATGACTGCTCGCTGCGATGCCTGAATCTGACAAAGTCAAAGCTGGAAGGCGTAACGTTCAACCGTTGCATGCTCATGGACTCGTTCTTTAACGAGCTCAAGACAAAGCAGCTTAAGCTCAACGACTGTGACTTGACGCGCGTTGACTTTTTCAAGACGCCGCTTAAAGGTCTGGATCTGAGCACATGCTTGATAAGCGGCATTGCCCTATCCGACGACCTTCACGAAATAGCCGGCGCAAAGATATCATCGGCGCAGGCAGTGGACATCGCGCTCATGCTGGGCGTTAAAATCGTATAGTCAACAGCCGGCGGATTTTTTGTATCCGCCGGCTGTATGCATTACAGATTTATGTTCGCGGTGATATCGTCGCGCATGCGTATCGCTTCGTTGCGTGCCGCCTGATCGAACGCCACGCCGGGCTGCTTTTTCCATGCGCACAAAAGCGAACGGGAGGCGTTTACGATTGCGCCCAGGCCCTTTTCGTCAAAGCATCCGGCTATGTCCTTGCCTGTCGCGCCCTGCGCGCCGTAGCCGGGCACAAGGAAGAAAGTGTGCTTCATGCGCGCACGCAGTTCCCTGCCCTGCTCGGGATAGGTTGCACCTACGACAGCGCCCACCTGGGAGTAGCCGTACTTGCCTATCGTGCTGCTTCCCCACTCGCTGACCAGATCGCCCATCATCTCATATACCGTGCGACCGTCTTCAAGCTTCATGTCCTGCAGCTGGCCGCTGGAGGGATTGGAGGTCTTGACAAGCGCGAATATGCCGCCGCCGTACTGCTCGCAGGCATTTACGAAGGGCTTTATGCCGTCAATGCCCAAATACGCGTTCACGGTCACGAAGTCGCCTTCAAACGCGCGCGCCTCGCCCGCGGGCAGCTTGGTCTTGCCCAGGTACGCGGTCGCATACGCCTCGGCGGTTGCGCCTATGTCGTTGCGCTTTGCATCGACCATTACGCTCATGCCCGCATCGTGCGCGGCCTTTACGGTTGCGGCGAAGGTTTCCATGCCCGCCGTGCCGTACATCTCGTAATACGCGATCTGCACCTTAACCGCGGGGACTATGTCGCTTAGAGCCTTTATCAGGCGCTTATTGTACTCCAGTATGGCCTTTGCAGCCTTTTCCATCGTGTCGATTGCGCCCATGCCCAGCTCGTTTATGAACTCCTCGGGCAGGTACTCTACGCGCGTATCCAGACCGGCCACAGTCGGGTTATGCTTTTCGATTATGCGCTCTATCATCAAATCCATCTGATTCATTTGCGTTACGCCTCCTGCCATACACAATTGCCTGCGACATACGTGCGCTTGATTGCGCCGGTCACGACCTTGCCCTTAAACGGCGTGTTCTTGCCCTTGCTTAGGAACTTCTTGGGATCTATCGCCCATACCATGTTGGGATCGATTACGACCACATCGGCCGCCGCGCCCGGAGTGAGCGTACCCGCGTCAAGTCCCAATGCGCGCGCCGGTTCGCAGGTCATCTTGCTTATGAGCATGTTTATGTCCATGAGTCCGGTCAGCACCATCGCGGTATTGCACAGCGCGAACGCGGTCTCAAAGCCAGATATGCCGCTGGCGGCCAGTGCGAACTCTACGCGCTTTTCATCCACGTGATGCGGCGCGTGGTCGGTCGCAATGCAGTCCAGTGTGCCGTCCTTGAGTCCCTCGATGCACGCCAGGCGATCCTTATCGGTGCGCAGCGGCGGATTGACGCGCGCGTCGCCGTCATAGTCCAGCTCATCGACCAGCTCATCGGTGCCGTACACATAGTGCGGCGCGGTTTCGGCGGTAATGTGTGCGCCGCGCGCCTTGAAGTGGCGCACTATGTCTACGCTGCCTTCGGTGGAAACGTGCGCGATGTGCACATGCGCGCCCAGCTCTTCGGCCAGTATGCACTCGCGGGCGATCATGGTTTCCTCAGCCGCGCGCGGTATGCCCTTGAGTCCCAGACGCGTGCAGACAGTGCCCTCGTTCATCTGACCTTCGGCGGTAATGTCGGTGTCCTCGCTGTGCGATATAAGCGTAATGCCGAACGCCTTTGCGTACTGCAACGCGAGGTACATCTTGCGTCCGTTCATGACGGGCTTGCCGTCATCGGACATGGCGACTGCGCCCGCCTTATGCATCTGACCCATTTCGGCCAGCTCTTCGCCCTTGAGTCCCTTTGTTATTGCGCCAATCGGGTATACGTTTACGACGCCTTCGCGCTTGGCCTTTTCGATTATCGCGCGGGTGATGGCGGCGTTGTCGTTTACCGGGTTGGTATTTGCCATGCAGCATATCGACGTAAAGCCGCCGTGTGCCGCCGCGCGCGTACCGGTATATATGTCTTCCTTATACTCCAGACCCGGATCGCGCAGGTGGCAGTGCAAATCGACAAAGCCGGGCGCGACTATCATGCCGCTGGCATCGTATACTTCGCCATCGTAGTTTTCGACCTTGCCAATTGATGCTACCTTGCCATCCTCTATCAGCAGATCGGTTACCTCATCCACACCGTTTGCCGGATCAATTATACGACCGTTTTTTATAAGCATATTTAAGCCCTCCGCGTAATCATGTACAGCAGTGCCATGCGCACCGCAACGCCGTTAGTCACCTGCTCATCGATAAAGGAATACGGCGCGTCAATCACGTCCGAATTGAGCTCGACGCCGCGATTGACGGGGCCGGGATGCATTACTATCGCGTTCTTATCGGCCAGAGCCATGCGGCGCTCGGACACGCCGAAGAACTCGTTATACTCGCTGACCGACGGGAAAAGTCCGCTCTGCTGGCGTTCGCGCTGTATGCGCAGACCCATTACGACATCGGCGCCGCGAATAGCCTCGTCCACATCGGTTGTGGCACGCACGTCCATTGCCTCAAGATCGTACGGCATCAGCGTGGGCGGACCGGCGAGCACCACATCTGCGCCCATCGTGCGCAGTCCCCATATGTTGGAGCGCGCCACGCGGCTATGCATTACGTCGCCGATTATCGCGACCTTGAGTCCCTTTATATCGCCCTTCTGCTCGCGCATGGTGAACATATCAAGCAGCGCCTGAGTGGGATGCTCGTTCATACCGTCGCCGGCGTTTATGACCGATGCGCGTACATGCTTGGCAAGCAGATGCGGCGCGCCCGACATCGGGTGGCGTATGATTATTACGTCCGTGCCCATATGATCCAGCGTACGTCCGGTATCCAGTAGCGTTTCGCCCTTGGCGACAGACGAGGCGGATGCCGATATGTTTGCGGCGGCGGCGGACATATACTTGCTCGCCAGTTCAAAGCTCATGCGCGTGCGCGTGGAGTTTTCGTAGAACAATGTCACTATACTGCGTCCCTGCAGGTGCGGCGTCTTCTTGCTCTGTGTCGCCAGCATGGGCTTGAGCTGTGCCGCGGTGTCCAGTATTTCCTTTATCTGCGCAGCCGGTACGCCGCGCAGCCCCAGCATGTCTTTCGATGTCAAAGGCATTTGTTTATCCTCCCGATCGTATTTACAAATGCAGCCTGCTTACATGTCCAGCAGTGCCACGCGGTTGATGCCGTCAAATTCCTCTACCATAACAGATACCAGCTCGCTACGGCTTGTGGGCACATTCTTGCCCACATAGTCGGCGCGTATGGGCAGTTCGCGGTGACCGCGGTCAATGAGCGTGACCAGCTGAATGGTGTTTGCGCGCCCCATATCCATAATCGCTTCCATTGCCGCGCGCGCCGTGCGACCGGTGAACAGCACATCGTCCACCATGACTATGTCCTTGCCGGTGACCGCAAAGGGCACATCGGTGGCCTTGACCTGAGGATGCTCGCTCAGCATGGACAGATCATCGCGGTAATACGTTATGTCCAGCACGCCCAACGGCAGCTCAACGCCCTCTATCTTGTTTATGCACTCGCGCAGCTGCCTTGCCAGCGGCACGCCGCGGCGCTGTATGCCTATCAGCGCGACATTCTGCACGCCCTTATTGTGTTCGATTATTTCATGTGCAATGCGCATGACTGCGCGCTGCATAGCCTGAGCATCCATTATCTGAGCCTTTTCCCGCATACAAATGACCTCCAATCGCAGCCTTCGTGAATTCGAGGCACAAAAAAAGCTTGCCCAAAGGCAAGCAAAGCAAACCGCAACAACCGGTGAACCTTACCAGCCTCGCAGGACCGATTTAAAGGTGCCCAGAACACGTCATCGGATAAATGTTTCTTAGATTTTCAAAGAGGATTATACCATTGCGCGCGCGGTTTGTAAACGCCTGCGCGGGCGGTTTAACGTGAAATGCACGCAGGGTATGATGACGTGTAGGTATGTTAGGCCGGTTTTTATTCAAAGTCGGGATATAAAAAGCGCGGGATTCGCCGCGCGGATTTATAGTCAAACGCCATCAGGATAATCGCGGTACACATTCTCCAACTTCTTGAAGTCACAGCAGTGGCGATAATGATAGCTGTTGGGGTTGGTACCCCATCGATAGACTTTTTCAGCCAGCATATGTATTTCAGCTTCACAGGATTGGCAATAAGTCAGTTCATTTGTGACCAATGCGTAGTATAGCGGGTCGCGAATTTTCATTGACTGGTAATCCTTTTGCTGTATAAACTCAGGCAACACCGGAAACATGTAGTTGAACCTTATAGAGCCCAAAATCTGAGAATGATTGTTCGGACGTCGAATCATAAAGCTTGTCGGGTACTCATTTGTATTATGAGATACCGGCGCATAGTACGACGCACCATTAATTTGCAGTACAACACCACATAAGAATTTCTGATTGGACTGATAATTAAATAGCGGTATTCGCGGTTCGAAACGGCGTAAATAGTTTGGATACTCTGCAACTATATCGTAGAAGTTAATCATGTTTCCTCCTATAATACAAAATGGATAGCGACTAAAAGTCGACTACCCATTTAAAATTACAGTTCCCACTACGGCAGGGTTCTCCGTAAATTACAGTTCCCACTACGGCAGGGTTCTCCGTAAATTACAGTTCCCACTACGG
>CAYTOU010000038.1:0-13900 GCA_964439295.1 uncultured Oscillospiraceae bacterium | reverse complement strand
CATTGACATTCCCCCGCACGCATGTCATAATACTAACAAAAGGAAACTGCCGCGATGAGTCGGGGAGGGCGGTGCTTAAATGGATATCGAGGCGTTGGTGCGCAAGGGCAAGAATAAGGAACGGTGCGAGGACAGGTGCCTTGCGGGGCGCAGTGTACTATGCGATGTGGACGGTCGCTGCACGGTTGACGGGCCGTTTATTGCGGCGGTCGCGGACGGCGTGGGCGGCAATCGCCTGGGCGATGTTGCGGCGGGGTACGTATTGCAGCAGCTCGCCGGTGCCGATGTGGACGCGTTGGCGGATGCCGACACGGTCAAAAGCTTCATTACCGCGCGCAATGAGGAGCTTATTTCGCTCGCATCCGGCATTGCCGGCGCGCGCAATATGGCGACTACGCTTACCGGCATTGTGATTAACGATCACGGCGGCTGGATATTCCACGCGGGCAACACGCGCATATACGCGATAGTCGGTTCGCACGTGCGCCGACTTACGCACGACCACACGACATATGAGTGGCTGATGAATGCCGGACGCGTTGACGAGGCTCGCGTATGCAGTCGCAGTGAGATAACCTGCTGCTTAGGCAACGGCAATCCCGCGCAGCTGGAGCGCCTTGAGGTCATGCCGCTTGAGGACTTCACGGCGCTGCTTATGACGTCGGACGGCATACACGAAACGCTGGCCGATGAGCAGATCGAATCCGTATTAAGCCGCGCTTCTTCACCCGAAGAGGCGTGCAAACTGCTATGCGATACCGCGCAGATGCTGGGTTCGCGCGACGATATGACCGCCATGCTCGTGTACTGATAACGCAATCGAAAGCGGGGGATAAGCTTGGTTAAACCCGATATGGAGCAATGGAAGGACATGCGATTTGGCATGTTCATACATTGGGGACTATACGCGCTCATGGGGCGCGGCGAATGGGCAATGTACAACGAGGCGATTGACGTCGATGTCTATCGCCGCTTAATGGACAAGTTCACCGCCGAAAAGTTCGATGCGCGCGCGTGGGCAAAGGCCGCGAAGTCCGCCGGAATGAAGTACATGGTGCTCACCACGCGCCATCACGACGGCTTTTCGCTCTGGGACAGCAAGTGCAGTGTGGGCAACTTCACGTCCATGCAATCGGCGGCGCACCGCGACTTTGTGCGCGAATACGTGGACGCGTGCCGCGCCGAGGGGCTCAAAGTGGGTCTATACTATTCGCCACTGGACTGGCGCCTGCCCGGGTTCTTCTTCCCGCGCATGTACGCAAGCAGCGCAAACGAATTGCGCCGGCAGTGCCACGAGCAGATTCGCGAGCTGCTGACCAACTACGGCAAGATAGACATAATGTGGATTGACGGCGGCGAGGACGCGTGGCTGTGCCACGGGCGCAATCTGCACGTATCGGGCGATGGCAAGGGCGAAGCGCAGTGCCCGGGTTTCTGGCATGCCGATGAGCTGGACAAGATGATGCGCGAGCTTCAGCCCGGCATAGTGATAAACAATCGCTACGGCGATCGCTCATTGGGCAATTACCTGACGCCCGAGGGGCATGCGGGCAGCTTCAATGTGGATGAGCCGTGGGAGAGCTGCATGACGATAAACGCCGCGTGGGGCTGGACGCCTACGCCGCCGCGCTCACTGCGTGAGATAATATCGCTGCTGGTGCGCAACGCGACCGGCGACGGCAATTTCCTATTCAACGTTGGACCACGCGCCGATGGCTCGATCGAGCCCGAACAGCTTGAGCGGCTGCATGAAGTGGGTCAGTGGCTTGATAAGTATGGCGAGAGCATATACTCAACGCGCGGCGGTCCATTCCGCAATACCGATTGGGGCGGCATGACGAGGCGTGACAATGTCATTTACGTTCACGTATGGGACTGGAAGCAGGTGCGCGTGACTCTGCCCGAAATGCGCGCCGGCATTGTATCGGTAAAGTCGCTTACCGCGCAGGATCTGCATGTCGATTTGAGCGGCGGACGCCTGAGCATATCGGTCGGCGAAAGCGACCGCATGATGCCCGACACGATAATCAAGATCGAGCTGGATCGAAACGCAAGCGAGATTGCCGATAAAGATACTCTGTGGTGCTTAAGCTACGCGTCCGATTTGAAAAACGGCGCACTGATAGTCGAAGATTTGATTTAATGAAAGCCAAGCGCGCGAACTGTGAGGGAAACTCCCAGCGGTTCGCGCGCTTTGTGGTGCATTTGTAGCATTTGCATTTCGGATGGCATTTCTATAAAGCATAAACATACGATTTGATGCATAAACACACATCACATCAGCCTAAGTCCGGCTTATAATAAGTTGAAACTATGCAAATAACCAAAAGTTAATGAGATAAAAGTACAAATCAGTTGTCGCATCGCGGCTCATTAGAATAAAAAAATAATCCCCGCCGGTCAAAAAGCGAGAATTAACAAAAAACTCATTGACAAAGCTAGATTAAGTTGATAACATAGTAACTTGCATTAGTGTGGATTTTCTGCCCATGTCTCTTACCCACATGCCATGCATAATTTGTCTGCATACGTATTCTACAACGAATGCACGAAATATGCAATAGCATCATGGAAATTTTTTGCCCGACCAACGCGCTTTTTGCCATAAGCGCGCGCGAAGGACAGAAGATGGGGGACTTAAGCGGCAGAGCCGCCTCCAATTGGCAGATCAACGCATTAGGGGTGATTGCATTTATGGTCCACGAGGTACAGACGGACAAGCCTATGGTCCACCCGGTACAGATGGGCAAGCGCACGCGAATGAGCTTCTCCCGCGTAGAGGAATCGCTTGAAATGCCCGACCTCATCGAGGTCCAGAAAAATTCATATAAGCGCTTCCTTGAAGAGGACCTGCGCGAAGTTCTGGCCGACGTGTCCCCGATAACCGACTATTCGGAGAGCCTTGTGCTCGAATTCACCGATTATTCGTTGGATAGTGAACCCAAGTATACGGTTGAAAGGTGCCGCGAGCGCGATTTGACGTATGCCGCACCGCTCAAGGTGAACGTACGCCTGACCAACCGCAATACTCATGAAATAAAGGAAAGCGAAGTGTTCATGGGCGATTTCCCGCTCATGACAGAGCATGGTACATTCCTGATAAACGGCGCGGAGCGCGTTATAGTCAGCCAGCTGGTTCGCTCCCCGGGCGTGTACTTTGTCGAAGCCATAGATAAGGCCGGCAAGCGCCTGCATAACGCCACCGTTATACCTAACCGCGGCGCATGGCTGGAGTACGAGGCCGACTCAAACGACGTGCTGTGGGTACGCATTGACCGCGCCCGCAAGCTGCCCATGACCGTGCTTCTGCGCGCACTGGGCTACGGCACCGATGCTCAGATAATGGATCTGCTGGGCGACAACGAGCAGCTGTCTTGCACGATAGCGCGCGACCCCGCCAAGACCACCGAGCAGGGTCTGCTTGAGATATATAAGCGTCTGCGTCCCGGCGAGCCGCTCACCGTGGACAGCGCACGCAGCCTGATTAACGCACTTCTGTTCGATCCCAAGCGCTATGATCTGGCGCGCGTGGGTCGCTATAAGTTCAATAAGAAGCTGGCTTTGGAAAGCCGCATCGCCGGTCAGGTGACCGTTAATGATATCGTAAATCCCGAAACCGGCGAAATCATGTGCTCGGCGGGCGATACGATAAGCCGCGAACTGGCACACGAAATACAGTGCGCCGGCGTAAACACCGTGGATGTCAACGTTGATAACCACGTTGTGCGCGTAATCGGCAACAACTTCGTCGATGCCAGCGCGTTCCTGCCCGCCGACATCGATCCCAAGGAACTCGGCATAAACGAGCGCGTCCATCTGCCCACCCTAAAGCAGGTCATGATAAAGGCCGAGGAAGAGGGCGTGGATCTTAGGGAAGCCATAAAGGCCAACCTGTCCGTGCTCATTCCCAAGTACATATATATCGATGACATAATCGCGTCGATGAGCTATCAGCTGGGTCTGCCCTTCGGCATCGGCAAGACCGATGATATCGACCATCTGGGCAACCGCCGCCTGCGCTCTGTAGGTGAACTGCTGCAGAACCAGATCCGCATCGGTATGAGCCGTCTGGAGCGCGTGGTCAAGGAACGCATGGCCATACAGAACAGCGAAACCGTGCGTCCGCAGGATCTGATAAACATCCGCCCCGTATCCGCGGCGATAAAGGAGTTCTTCGGCTCCTCACAGCTGAGCCAGTTCATGGATCAGCCCAACCCGCTGGCAGAGCTTACGCATAAGCGCCGTCTGAGCGCTCTGGGTCCGGGCGGTCTGAATCGCGACCGCGCGACTTTCGAAGTTCGAGACGTTCACTACTCTCACTACGCGCGTATATGCCCCATTGAGACGCCTGAAGGTCCTAACATAGGTCTGATAGGTTCTCTGGCTACCTACGCACGCATAAACGAGTACGGCTTCATCGAGGCTCCCTACCGCAAGGTGGATAAGTCGGTCGAGCCGCACGTGGTAACCGACCACATAGACTACATGACCGCCGATGACGAGGATAACTACGTCGTCGCTCAGGCCAATGAGCCGCTGGATGCCGAAAAGCACTTCATCAACAAGCGCTGCAACGTCCGTATCCGCGAGGATATAATCGAGCGCCCGTCCGAAGAAGTCGACTACGTGGACGTAAGCCCGCGTCAGGTCGTATCCGTGGCGACCGCAATGATTCCCTTCCTTGAAAACGACGACGCTACCCGCGCACTGATGGGCTCCAACATGCAGCGCCAGGCCGTTCCGCTTCTGGTACCGCAGGCGCCTATCGTAGGTACCGGCATGGAGTATAAGGCCGCGCACGATTCGGGCGTTGCCATTTTGTCCAAGCAAAACGGCGTTGTCGAAAAGGTATCGGCAAACGAAATAGTAATCCGCGACGAGCAGGATCGCCTGTGGCGCTATAACCTAATCAAGTTCGCGCGCTCCAACCAGGGCACCTGCATTAACCAGCGCCCGGTTGTAAGCAAGGGCGAGACCGTCACAATCGGTCAGACCATAGCCGACGGTCCTTCCACCGATCACGGCGAAATAGCTCTGGGACGCAACGTACTGATAGGCTTCATGACCTGGGAAGGTTACAACTACGAGGACGCCGTACTGCTGTCTGAGAAGTTGGTCATGGAGGATGCCTACACATCCATACATATAGAGGAATACGAGTCCGAAGCGCGCGACACCAAGCTGGGACCCGAGGAAATAACCCGCGATATTCCCAACGTGGGCGAAGATGCGCTTAAGGATCTGGACGAGACCGGTATTATCCGCATCGGTGCCGAGGTCCGTTCGGGCGACATACTGGTAGGTAAGGTAACGCCTAAGGGCGAAACCGAGCTGACCGCAGAAGAGCGCCTGCTGCGCGCGATATTCGGCGAAAAGGCGCGCGAGGTGCGCGACACATCGCTGCGCGTACCGCACGGCGAGGCGGGCACAATCGTGGACGTGAAGATATTCACCAAGGAAAACCACGACGAGCTCAGCCCGGGCGTCAACATGATGGTGCGCGTATACATCGCGCAGAAGAGAAAGATCTCCGTGGGCGACAAGATGGCAGGTCGTCACGGTAACAAGGGTGTTGTTTCGCGCATACTGCCCGAAGAGGATATGCCCTTCCTGCCCGACGGTACTCCGCTGCAGATAGTTCTGAACCCCCTGGGCGTGCCTTCCCGAATGAACATCGGTCAGGTGCTCGAGGTTCACCTGGGACGCGCGGCAAAGGCACTGGGCTGGCACGTCGCCACCCCCGTATTCGACGGCGCGACCGAGGAAGACATACAGCAGTGCTTGATTGACGCGGGTCTCAGCCCGGACGGCAAGAGCGTAGTATACGACGGCCGTACCGGTGATAAGATGGAAAACCCGGTTACCGTGGGTTACATGTACTTCCTAAAGCTGCACCACCTGGTCGACGATAAGATTCACGCCCGTTCGACCGGTCCGTACTCCCTGGTCACGCAGCAGCCTCTGGGCGGCAAGGCTCAGTTCGGCGGTCAGCGTTTCGGCGAGATGGAA
This sequence comes from uncultured Oscillospiraceae bacterium, assembly GCA_964439295.1. Taxonomy (GTDB): domain Bacteria; phylum Bacillota; class Clostridia; order Christensenellales; family Aristaeellaceae; genus Fimadaptatus. Next base: position 7,891 of record CAYTOU010000038.1, on the reverse strand, counting down.
GTTTGGGCACTGGAGGCGTACGGCGCCGCCAACACGCTGCAGGAAATACTTACCGTCAAGTCGGATGACGTCGTGGGTCGCGTAAAGACCTATGAGGCCATCGTAAAGGGCGAGAACATACCCGAGCCCGGCGTGCCGGAATCCTTCAAGGTACTTATCAAGGAACTGCAATCGCTGGCTTTGGACATTAAGGTACTGTCCGAGGATAAGCAGGAAATCATTATGCGCGAGATCGACGATGACGATGAGCCCACGCAGCTCGATGTCAACATCGACGGCGATGAGGATCAGCCCAATGATGTGCCTGCCGAATACGAAGAGGGCGAAGCCGAGGACGATTCGTTCGATATGGATGACGACTTCGATCTGGGCGATATGGATGCTCTGGATGATACCAATCTGGACGACGATTTCTAAATCAGGCGTATTGCGGTGCGGGCGAGTCCCGCGCCGCACATAAGCCGTCAGTCGGCATTGCTAAGGCCGCAAGGCTTCCGAGAGTAGAAGGGAGAGACCCTTTTGTTTGAACTTACAAATCTTGATTCAATACAGATAGGCCTGGCGTCGCCCGAAAAAATACGCGAATGGTCGCACGGCGAAGTGCTCAAGCCCGAAACCATAAACTATCGTACGCTGAAGCCCGAGCGCGACGGTCTGTACTGCGAGCGCATATTCGGACCTACCAAGGACTGGGAGTGCAACTGCGGTAAGTACAAGCGCGTGCGCTATAAGGGCGTCGTCTGCGACAAGTGCGGCGTTGAAGTTACGCGCGCAAAGGTTCGCCGCGAGCGCATGGGTCACATCGAGCTGGCCGCGCCTGTTAGCCATATATGGTACTTCAAGGGCATACCCAGCCGCATGGGTATGATACTGGATATATCCCCCCGCGCACTGGATAAGGTGCTGTATTTCGCAAGCTATATCGTACTTGACGTGGGCACTACCGGTCTTACCAAGTACCAGCTGCTGAGCGATCGCGAGTATCGCGAGGCTGTGCTCAAGTACGGCGAAGGCTCCTTCCGCGTAGGCATGGGCGCCGAGGCTGTGCGCGAAATGCTGCAGAGCCTGGATCTGGATGCGCTGGCAGTTGAACTGCGTCAGCAGATAGACGAGCTGACCAAGAAGGAAAAGGATCGCGAGACCGAAGGTCAGAAGCGCGCACGCATAGTAAAGCGCCTGGAGGTCGTCGAGTCCTTCCGCGCGAGCGGCAATAAGCCCGAGTGGATGATACTTGAGGTCGTGCCGGTAATTCCGCCGGAACTGCGCCCCATGGTTCAGCTGGACGGCGGTCGTTTTGCCACTTCCGACCTGAACGATCTGTATCGCCGCGTAATCAACCGTAACAACCGCCTGAAGCGCCTGCTCGAGCTGGGCGCGCCCGACATCATAGTCCGCAACGAAAAGCGCATGCTGCAGGAAGCCGTTGACGCACTGATAGACAACGGTCGCCGCGGACGCGCAGTGACCGGCCCCGGCAGCCGCCCGCTGAAGAGCCTGAGCGATCTGCTGCGCGGTAAGCAGGGACGTTTCCGTCAGAACCTGCTGGGCAAGCGCGTCGACTACTCCGGTCGAAGCGTTATAGTCGTCGGTCCTTCGCTAAAGATGTGGCAGTGCGGTCTGCCTAAGGAAATGGCGCTGGAGCTGTTCAAGCCCTTCGTAATGGAGAGGCTGGTAAAGAACGGTCTGGCACACAATATAAAGAGCGCAAAGCGCATGGTCGAGCGCGTCAAGCCCGAGGTCTGGGACGTGCTGGAAGAGGTCATACGCGAGCATCCGGTTATGCTAAACCGCGCGCCTACGCTGCACCGTCTGGGCATACAGGCATTCGAGCCCATTTTGGTCGAAGGTCGCGCAATCAAGCTGCACCCGCTGGCTTGTACCGCGTTCAACGCCGACTTCGACGGCGACCAGATGGCTGTACACGTACCGCTGTCCATGGAGGCACAGGCCGAGGCACGCTTCCTGATGCTGGCTGCGCACAACATACTTAAGCCTTCCGATGGTAAGCCGGTTATATCGCCTTCTCAGGACATGGTTCTGGGCGTATACTGCCTGACCATGATACGTCCCGGCTCCAAGGGCGAAGGCATGGTATTCACCGATGTGGACGAGGCGCGCATGGCTTACGGCGTGGGCGAGTTGTCCCTGCAGGCCAAGGTCAAGATCCGCATGAAGAAGGTCATCGACGGCGTGGAGCGCACGCACCTGGTCGAAACTTCTCTGGGCCGCGTAATATTCAACGAGATCATACCGCAGGATCTGGGCTTTGTTAAGCGCGATCCCAACGATATGGACTCCATGTTCGCGCTTGAGATAGATCGCCTGGTCGGTAAGAAGGACCTCAGCAAGATCGGCGACCGCTGCTTCCGCGTACACGGCGTAACCACCACCAGCGAAATGCTGGATAACATAAAGAACATGGGCTACTACTACTCGACCCGCTTTGCCGTAACCATGTCGGTTGCCGACATTCGCGTGCCCGAGGATAAGCCCGAAATACTCGCCAAGGCACAGGCGGCCGTTGAAAAGATTGAGCGTCAGTTCCGTCGCGGTCTTCTGTCCGAAAACGAGCGCTATACCAACGTAATACACATTTGGGAAGACGCGACCAACAAGATCACTTCCCGAATCAGCGAAGTCATGGACGAGTACAACCCCATCAACATGATGGCGTCTTCCGGTGCTCGAGGCTCCATGAACCAGATCCGTCAGCTGTCCGGTATGCGCGGACTGATGGCATCGCCTTCAGGTAAGATAATAGAGCTGCCCATAAAGGCAAACTTCCGCGAAGGTCTGAGCGTGCTGGAGTTCTTCATTTCGGCACACGGTTCTCGTAAGTCGCTGGCAGATACCGCACTGCGTACCGCCGACTCTGGTTACCTGACCCGCCGTCTGGTCGATGTATCGCAGAACATGATCGTGCGCGAGGACGACTGCTTCGCCTCCCGCGGCGAGAACATACGCGGTATGGAAGTTACCGACATAATGAGCGGTAACCAGAAGATAGAGTCCCTTGAGGATCGTATCATCGGCCGCTTCACCGCCGAGGATGTAATCGATCCCAATACCGGCGAGGTAATAGTAAAGCAGAACGTCATGATAAGCCAGGATGATGCCGAGCGCATTACCGCCGCGGGCATACATAAGGTTTGCATACGTACCGTACTTACCTGCCGCAATGACGTGGGCGTATGCTCGCACTGCTACGGCGCGAACATGGCGACCGGTCAGCTGGTTGACATCGGCGAAGCTGTCGGTATCATAGCCGCTCAGTCCATAGGTGAACCCGGTACACAGCTGACAATGCGTACATTCCATACCGGCGGCGTTGCTACCGGCGAAGATATTACACAGGGTCTGCCGCGCGTCGAGGAACTGTTCGAGGCGCGTAAGCCTAAGCGCGATGCAACGCTAAGCGAAATCGCGGGCGTTGTACACATGGGCGACAACAAGAAGAAGCGCGAGCTGACCGTTGTGGGCGAGGACGGCGAGGTCAAGACCTACGCCATCAACTACGGCGCAAAGCTCAAGGTAGTCGAAGGCCAGCATATCGAGGCCGGCGATGAGCTCATCGAAGGCTCCATCAACCCGCACGATCTGCTGCGCATACTGGGCGGCAAGGCCGTTCAGGAATACCTGGTCAAGGAAGTTCAGTCGGTTTACCGCTCTCAGGGCGTTGACATCGTGGATAAGCACATCGAGGTCATTGTCCGTCAGATGATGCGCAAGGTGCGCGTAGAGGATGCGGGCGATACCAAGCTGCTGCCCGGCGAGCTGGTCGACGTGTTCCGCTTCGAGCACGAGAACGACACCACCATCGTAAACGGCGGTCGTCCGGCAGTTGCAAAGCGCGTACTGCTGGGTATAACCAAGGCTTCTCTGGCCACCGATTCCTTCCTGTCGGCGGCGTCCTTCCAGGAGACCACACGCGTACTGACCGAGGCCGCTATCAAGGGCAAGGTCGATCCGCTGCTGGGTCTTAAGGAGAACGTCATAATCGGTAAGATGATCCCTGCCGGTACCGGTATGAAGCGCTATAAGGGCATAGAGATACACGAAACCTACTAAGAGTAAAATAAAGCCGTATGTGAGCGATTTACCGCCGCATACGGCTTTCCTTTTGGGAGCCGCATAAACGATTAACTCAAAAAACATTGACACCCGCCGCAATTAATAGTACAATTATTGAGTTTGCAGGGGGGATTATTCGCATTGTGCAATCGCGAATATGCCTTTGTAAATAGGTACCGGTCCCGGCGAAAGCGGGATATGTGCCTGTATTAACAAAATCGGCCTATAACGCTCCGAGGGTTGCGGGGTCTTTATAGAAGCTCATCTACACGTGCCGGATATTTGCCGGCCGCTATCTCCCGCGTGGGATAATACGGCGGGAGAGGGACGAAAAAGGAGGTGCTTCCATGCCCACGATCAATCAGTTGATCCACAAGGGTAGGGAAAAGATTACTGTCAAGTCGACGGCGCCGATTCTGCAGAATTGCCCGCAGAAGCGCGGTGTATGCCTGTCGGTCAAGACGCAGACGCCTAAGAAGCCTAACTCGGCTCTGCGTAAGATCGCTCGTGTCCGCCTTACTAACAACATTGAGGGTACCTGCTACATACCCGGTATCGGCCACAACCTGCAGGAGCATAGCGTTGTGCTGATCCGCGGCGGCAGGGTTCGCGACCTTCCTGGCGTACGTTACCACATCATCCGCGGCACTTTGGATGCTGCCGGCGTTGCCAAGCGTATGCAGGGCCGCTCTCTCTACGGTGCTAAGAAGCCCAAGAAGTAAGCAGCCGTAAATTTGCGCGGTGGCCAATTGCGATATTCCGCATGTATCGGTTTGGAACGGCTGAGAGAGCGGAAAGGAGCGCGGCTTCCGAGCGCGTCGCTACGTTTGCTTGTGCGTCTTACGTGATCGCTACACGTTTAAAACGCGCTGTATTAGGTTTCTTATGTATAATAGAGGAGGGTGCAAGAAATGCCTCGTCGTGGATTTATTCCCAAGCGCGAAGTGCTGCCCGATCCGGTATACGGCTCCGAGGTAGTTACCAAGCTCATTAATCAGATAATGCTCGACGGCAAGCGCGGTGTTGCGCAGTCCGTCTGCTATCAGGCTTTTGCCACCGTCGCCGAGAAGTCCGGTAAGGACGCGACCGAAGTGTTCACTCAGGCGATGAACAACATCATGCCGTCTCTGGAAGTTAAGGCTCGCCGCGTCGGCGGTGCTACTTACCAGGTGCCTATCGAAATCCGCCCCGAGCGTCGTCAGACTCTGGCGCTGCGCTGGCTGGTGGACTTCGCCCGCAAGCGCTCCGAGCGCTCCATGGCTGACCGCCTGGCGGGTGAGATTCTCGACGCTTCTAACAACGCCGGTAACGCCGTTAAGCGCCGTGAGGATATGCACAAGATGGCCGAGGCCAACAAGGCTTTCGCCCATTATCGCTGGTAATTTACAAAAAATTATTGGCAGCTTTAAGGACTTTTCGTGGGCGCGCGGATTATTTTCGCGCGCCCATAAACAAGTCAGTGCACGCGGCTTAACCGCCGCTTAAAAATCGACGCCCATTGTTCGGATTGCACTGCAAACGCGAACGCAAAAAATGCGCCCGGGAAGGCGCAAGGGCACAAATAAAAAGGGGGAACTTCTACATGGCGAGAAGCCATACGCTGGACAAGGTGCGAAATATTGGCATAATGGCGCATATAGACGCGGGCAAGACGACCACGACCGAACGTATACTGTTCTACACCGGTCGCGTACATAAACTCGGCGAAACCCACGACGGCGCCGCTACGATGGACTGGATGGCGCAGGAGCAAGAGCGCGGCATCACCATTACGTCAGCTGCCACGACCTGTGAATGGAAGGGACATCAAATCAATATTATTGACACCCCCGGCCACGTAGACTTTACTGTTGAAGTAGAGCGCTCCCTGCGTGTCCTGGACGGCGCGGTTGCTGTTTTCTGCGCCAAGGGCGGTGTTGAGCCTCAGAGTGAAACCGTTTGGCATCAGGCTACTAAGTACGGTGTACCGCGTATTGCCTATGTCAACAAGATGGATATCATGGGTGCTGACTTCTTCCGCGTCGTATCGATGATGAAGGAGCGCCTGCACTCCAACGCTGTACCGATACAGCTGCCTATCGGTAAGGAATCCACCTTCACCGGCATCATCGACCTGATGACCATGAAGGCTGAAGTTTACGGCGATGACCTGGGCGAGAAGATCGAACTGGTTGACATCCCCGCTGACATGGCTGATATGGCTCAGGAGTACCATGAGAGCATGGTCGAGAGCATATCCGAAACCGATGACGACCTGATGGAGAAGTACCTCAGCGGCGAAGAGCCCACTATAGAGGAGCTGAAGAAGGCGCTGCGCGCAGCGACCATAGCCGGTACCATCAACCCCGTACTGTGCGGTACTTCCTACCGCAATAAGGGCGTTCAGATGCTGCTGGATGCTATCGTCGAGTTCCTGCCCTCGCCTATCGATATACCTCCGGTATCCGGCGTCAATAAGGACAGCGGCGAAGAAGAGACCCGCGAGGCCTCCGATGACGCGCCCTTCTCCGCACTGGCGTTCAAGATCGTTGCTGACCCGTTCGTAGGTCGTCTGGCTTATGTTCGTGCCTATTCAGGCAAGCTGGCCACCGGCTCTTACGTATACAACTCCACCAAGGGCAAGCGTGAGCGCGTAACCCGCATCATGCGTATGCACGCCAATCACCGCGCTGAGCAGGAAATGCTCTACGCCGGCGATATAGCTGGTATCGTAGGCTTCCGTGATACCACGACCGGCGACACCATCTGCGACCAGAATCATCCTATCATTCTGGAGTCCATGGAGTTCCCGGATCCCGTTATCCGCGTCGCCATCGAGCCCAAGACCAAGGCAGGTCAGGAAAAGATGGGTCTGGCTCTGCAGAAGCTGGCTGAGGAAGATCCTACCTTTAAGACCTACACCGATGATCAGACCGGTCAGACCATTATCGCCGGTATGGGCGAGCTCCACTTGGAGATAATCGTTGACCGTCTGCTGCGCGAGTACAAGGTTGAGGCCACCGTCGGCGCACCGCAGGTTGCCTACAAGGAAACCATCCGCCGCACCGCCAAGGCCGAAGGCCGCTACGTACGTCAGACCGGTGGTCACGGTCAGTTCGGTCACTGCTGGATCGAGCTTACTCCCGCCGAGCCCGGCGCAGGCGTTACCTTTGAAAACAAGATCGTGGGCGGCGTAATTCCCAAGGAATTCATCGCGCCTATCGAAGACGGCGTTCGCGAGGCCGCTCAGAACGGTCTGCTGGGCGGATTCGAAGTCGTTGACTTCAACGCTGCCGTAGTCGACGGTTCTTACCACGATGTTGACTCCTCTGAAATGGCATTTAAGATCGCCGGTTCCATGGCGTTCCGCGCTGCTCTTGAAAAGGCCGAAGAGGTACTGCTCGAGCCGTACATGAAGGTCGAGGTCGTTGTACCCGATGACTACATGGGCGACGTTATCGGCAACCTGACCGCACGTCGCGGTCGCGTCGAGGGCATGGAGAACCGCAACGGCACCACCGCCGTACACGGCATGGTTCCGCTGAGCGAGATGTTCGGTTACGCAACCGACCTGCGTTCTCGTACCCAGGGCCGTGGCTCGTTCACAATGCAGTTTGAGCACTACGAAGAAGTGCCCAAGTCCATTGCGGCTAAGGTCACCGGCAAGTAAAAAAATACGCGGTCTTGAGCCGCGTTATTGGGGCGGGCAACCGCCCCGCGCCCTCGGGCGCATAAATATAGAACTAAACGCCGCCTAACTTTGGCGGCATTTAAGGAGGAAAACCACCCATGGCGAAGGCAAAGTTTGAGCGCACAAAGCCTCACGTAAACATTGGTACTA
>CAYTOU010000037.1:0-13932 GCA_964439295.1 uncultured Oscillospiraceae bacterium | reverse complement strand
AACGTTCGCACTAACTCAAGCTAACGGCTAACAGCTAACCGCTAACGGCTAACACACCCATCCCCCTAGCACGCAACAAGTTGCGCATCAAGAAACGGAGACTTACATATGCCAAACAACTCACACAACAACTCACTCACCCCGCGCGGGCGCACGGGACAGAGGCGGTACGGCGGGCGGTTCTTTGAGGAGTTTCTGCCCGAACTGCAGGGGCGGCAGGGCATCGAGATGTTCAAGCAGATGTCCGAAAACGATTCGGTCATTGGCGCGATACTGTTCGCGGTGGAAATGCTGGTGCGGCAGGTCAAGTTCGATACCGAACCGGCATCCGACTCGCCGCGCGACATTGAGGCGGCGGACTTCCTAAAGTCCTGCATAAGCGACATGAACGTGTCGTGGCAGGACACTTTAAGCGAAATGCTGTCCTTTCTGACATACGGCTTCAGCTACCACGAAATCGTATACAAGCGCCGCATGGGCGCGGGGCACGGCGCGCAGTCCAGTAGGTACTCGGATGGGCTAATCGGCTGGCGCGACTTTGCGATTCGCGCGCAGGATAGCCTCGTGCGCTGGGAGTATGGCGAGGGCGATGAGCTTCGCGGCATGGTGCAGGCGGCGCCGCCCGACTATGAGGAGCGCTTCATACCGATAGACAAGGCGCTGCACCTGCGCACCAAGTCGCGCAAGGCCAGCCCGGAAGGCGTGTCGATACTGCGCAGTTGCTACCGCGACTACTACTTCAAAAAGAACCTGCAGGAGACCGAGGGCATTGGCGCCGAACGCGGCGCGGTGGGGCTGCCCGTGCTGACGCCGCCCGAGGGCGTGAACATATGGGACGACGATCCCGATAGCCGCGCGCTGCTCAGTCAGGCCGAGCAGCTGGTGCGCAACGTGCGCCGCGACAATGTGGACGGCGTAGTGCTGCCCTACGGGTGGAAGCTGGAGCTGATGGGCGGCGGCGCGCGACAGCCCGATCTGGGCGCGATAATCGAGCGCTACGACAGGCGCATTGCCATGTCGGTGCTGGCGGACTTCATTATGCTGGGCTCAAACAGCGCGGGAAGCTATGCGCTGTCTTCCGACAAGACCGAGCTGTTTTCATTGGCGCTGGGCACTTACCTTGACATAATATGCGATGCGCTCAACAGTCAGGCCATACCGCGCCTATTCGATATGAACCGCAGTGCCTTCTCCGACCTTACCGAACTTCCCAAACTGGTACACGGCGATATCGAAAAGCCGGATCTGGATAAACTGGGCAGCTTTATTGAGCGCATGACAGGCGCGGGACTGCTTAGGCCCGATCTGCGCACCGAAAAGTACGTGCGAAGACTGGCAGAGCTACCCGAAATCGACCTAAAGGCACATGCGCGAAGGGAGGTGAATGAGAATGTACGCGATAGCGGGCACGAGCGATGAGCATCTGGTATTCGGCTGGGCATGGGTATCGCGTGGCGCGGACGGATGCGAGGTGGTGGATAGTCAGGGCGACGCGATAGAGCCCTTGGAGCTTGAGCAGGCGGCATACCGCCACGTGCTTGAGTTTCGCAGCGCGGGTGAAAAGCATGACCCCGCACTGCGCGGCGTGGGCGTGCTGGTCGAATCGGTGGTGTTCACGCCCGAAAAGCGGCGCGCGATGGGCATAGGCGACAGCGTTCCCGACGGATGGTGGGTGGGCTACCTGATACGCGACGAGGACACCTGGCAGCGCATTGTAAGCGGCGAATACACCATGTTTTCGATAGAGGGCGCGGCTTACCGCGAGAGTTAAGGAGGGGAAATTAAGATGGCAAATTTGCTTAAGAGGCTCAGGATTTCAAGCGTGGATCTGTGCCGTCGCGGCGCAAACCCGCTGGCCAAGATAGCGCTAAGCAAGTCGGATGAAGACGAGCGTGAGGACACACTCGAGGGCGATGAAGTGCCCGAGCAAGGCGATGAGCTAATCCGAAAGAGCTGCGAAGAGGCGGCGAAGGGCTATACCGATGTGCTTAAGGGCGACGCGGTGGGCGTGCTCATGCGCATGAAGCGCGCGGGCGATGACGTGTACGGCGAATACATAAGGGTGCTAAGCGAGCTTAAGGAGGCAAAGCGCGTTGAGCCGCTTATGAAGGAGTACGGCACATCGCGCTCGGCAAGCGGCACGCTGGAGGCGCGCGTGGGCGAAATACTGCGCGCACAGCCCGATCTCACGCGCGCGCAGGCGGTCGTGCGCGCATATGAGCGCTACCCCGACATGCCCGAGGTACTCTAATACCGATATTAGGAGGAACATGCAATGAGTATTATTGGCAATTCGATTAACCAATCGGCTACGATAAGCGTGCGCGCGGGCGCGGACATAGGCGCGGGCGCGGGACTGGCGGTCAAGTTCGATAAGAGCGGCAATCTGGTGCCCTGCTCTGCGGCGGGCGAAAGCGCGCTGGGTATACTGCTTATGCAGGAGGGTGCTATAAAATCGGGCGACGACGTAAGCGTTCAGATAAAGGACGCGGGCACGGCGGTGAGCGGCGGCGCGATAGCGTGCGGCGACATGGTATCGGCGGGCGCGGACGGGCGCGTTATAAAGGCGCAGTCGGGCTACTTCATACTGGGCGTTGCCCTGGGCGCATGCGGCTCGGCGGGCGCGCATATACCACTTCAGATTGCCAAGTGCGGCTTTATGCAGTAACTCAACCCCAAACTTTAAGGAGGCGGACACATGTCAATATCATCTACGGCAATACAAAAGAGCGTGGCGAGCGGCGCGTTTCAGCCTAACACCTATCTGACCAACCTGTCCTTGGCGGCGTTTCAGAGCGCGGACGACTATTGCGCGACCAAGCTGTTCCCGATTGTGCCGGTTGCGCAGCCCTCGGGCAGGTACTTCAAGTTCTCGCTTGAGGACCTGGCGCGCGACAACGTGCACGTAAAGCCCGCGTTCGGGCGCGTGCAGCCCGCGCTGATGGGCATAAGCGATGACGCGTACGACTGCCGCGTGGAGCAGCTGATAATAGGCGTGGATCAGCTGGGCGCGCTGCCCTATGCGCGCGCGGGTGCGCCCGGCTCTGCCGACCCGCGCGTGGGCAAGGTGCGCGCCGCCATGGAGCAGGCCAAACTGCACCTGGACGCGCGCTTCGCCGAAAGCTTCTTTACGCCCGACGCGTGGGGCAATGTGTACGCGGGCGTGGACTCCGCGCCCACCGGCAAGCAGTTTTTGAAGTTCTCCGGCAGCTCTTCCGACCCTATCGAGACGCTGGACTCAATGATAATGGACGTGCGCAAGAACGGACGCCGCAAGCCCAACAAGATAGCGCTGGGCATGGAAACGTTCATGGCAATCAAGCATAACCCGGCGGTGCTGGAGCGCATAAAGTATTCGGGTCAGGCGGCACATCCGGCGACCGTCAACGAAAACGTACTGGCGCAGCTGCTGGGCGTGGATAGCGTGGTCGTGCTCGCGTCCAGCTATAACCGCGCGGGCGAGGGCGAAGACGCCGACATGAACTTCATATGCGACCCCACAGGCATGCTGATATGCTATGCGCCGTTGAACCCCGGCATAGACGAGCCGTCCGCCGGATACACTTTCGCGTGGGACATACTGGGCGGCGGTCAGTATATCGCGATGAGCCAGTGGGAGGGCGAAAGCGGCACGCACAGCGAGTACGTCGAGGCGCTTATGGCACTTGACATGAAGAAGACCAGCGACGAGCTGGCGGTATACCTTAAGGACTGCGCTTAAGCGCGGAAAGGACGCGGCATGACCTATACATATGACCCGTTTAAGATAGCCGAATTCGGGCGCGACAGAATGCGCCTGGATCTGGGCGATGTCGAGGTCGAGGGCGGCGCGGACAGCTGCGCATTGGCCGATGAGGAATACGACGCGCTGATAGCCGAAACGTACGGCGCGGGCGGGTCGTGGAAGCTGGCGCAGTACCGCTGCCTACAGGCAATCGTCGCGCGCATGGCCATGATGATTAGCGCGAACGTGGACGGGCTCAAGCTGGACATGAACGAGCGCTACTCAAGATGGCTGATTATGCTGCGCTGCAAAGAGGAGCACTTCATGGGTCTAAGCGCGCCGCTCAGTGCCAAGCGGGCATCCGAATACGCGATACATAAGGGTCTGCACGACAACCCGCGCGCGATGGGCGGCGCGTTATGCTGAAAGTGACGCCCGCAACTCTTTTAAAGGAATTCACGCTCTACCCGCGCGCCGACATGCGGCGCGCGGATGGGCGCCCCGGGCGCACGCGCGGAAAGACAGGCACTACTCTGCGCGCCGCGGTGAGCGAAATACAGCCTAAGACGGACATACGCGCGCGGCAGTACGACTATCCGGCGACACATAGATTGATTGTGCGCGGGCGCACGGGCGTGCGCGAGGGCGATGTGCTTATGCGTGGCGGCGAAAGCTACTACGTATGGGCGGTACACGATATGGGACTTATGGGGATATATACCGAGATAATCTGCCAAAGGAGGAACGGGTAATGCCTACGCGCGATGTACAGGCGGCGCTTTCGGATGCATTAAAGCGCGCGGATAGACGGGTCAAGCGCGGCATGGACTCATGCGGGCAGGAGCTGCAGCGCGCGGCACGCGAGGTGCTTTCGGGCGCGCGCACCGGGCGCATGCTGCACGGTCACCGCGCCTCCGCGCCCGGCGAAGCGCCCGCGCGATTGAGCGGCGGGTATATGCACAGCTTCCACGCGCAGCCCATGCAAAGGGCGCAAAACGCGTACAGCGCGCGGCTCTATACCGATATGCAAGGACGCATGCGCCGCCTTGAGCGCGGCGGGGGTAGCGTGGCGGCGCGCCCGCACATTGGGCGCATACGGGATTTGGCGGTGCAGCGTGTGCGCGAAAACATAAGTAAAGCAGGGTGGTGATGGGATTGTTGGGTGAAAAGGTACTTGCGATGCTGGAGGGGTGCGGGGCGCTTGCGCCGCTGAGCGACATAGACGGGCACAGGGCGATATACATGGGCACTGCGCCCGACAGCGCATATCCGTACTGCGTGTTTCAGCTGGACCTGGCCGGGGACAGGCAGGACGCGGGGACTCTGCGCGTAATGCTGTACGGCGATGACGAGTGCGAGGCATCGCTTTCGGACATTGCCGGGGAGCTAAAGCGCGAGATAAGCGGATACGCGTTCGGCGGCGATACGGCGTATGTGCTTATATGGGAGGGCACGCGCGCGCTCGACTCGGATGAAGAGTTGATGGGCGCAAAGCAGCTCAACCTAAGCGAGGTCGTGTTCGGCGTATACCGCTTCATAAGCCCCACGGCGTACGCGTACGCGGCGCAGCGCGCGCTTTTAGGCGTGCTGGGCGATGAGTTCATCGATATTCACGACATCGATGAGGATGGGCAAAAGTGCGAAAAACCGCTCTATGCGTTCAAGGCGGAAAGCATACGCGATGAAGTGACATGGCCGGGCTGCGCGTGGTGCGCATTGGAGGCGGGCATATACCTGCTAGGCGCGGGCGAAAACGCTATATACGGCGCGTATGAGCTAATCAAATCGCATAGCATACTGCGCACAGACATGGGCGGCATGCTGCTGGACAGCGTGCGCGTAAACGGCGACGCGGACGGACTCACCCGCGCGCCTATAACGGTCGTGCTTAAGTACAACGCGTATGTGCCGCCCGCGCCCGCACAGGCGCTTAACGCGATCAATATGAACATAAGCGGCGGGCGCAGCGTGCGCGCCGCGATATGATGGAGGGCAATATGGCAGGAATAACATTTTCGTCGAGCCGAAACATGGTGCGCCCGGGCGTATATAACCGCTATGTCCAAGGCGCAAGCGCGCTATACGCGGGCGCGAGCGACGGCGTGGTGGCGTGCGTAGTGGGCGCGCAGTGGGGCGACGTGGGCACGGTGTACGAAATAGAGAGCCTTAAGCAGGCCAAGCAGATTTTCGGCGGCGACTGCGCGCCTATACGCGAGGTCTTTACCGGCGGCGCGAGCGCGGTATACGCCGTGCGCGCGGGCTCGGGCGGAAGTAAGGGCGCGTATACGCTTTGCGACACAGACGGCGCACAGGCGGTGCGCGTTACCGCGCGTTACGTGGGCGCGCGCAAACTCGCTCTAAGCATAACCGAAAGCGCGGACGGCACGCGCGCATGCGTAATCAGCGAAGACGGCAGCGAAAAGGAGCGCATCGAGTTTAAGTCGGGCGCGGGCGAAGCGCAGGCACTCATAACTGCCGCCGCTGAGTCCGAGTACTGCCTATTTGAACTTATAGACGGTTATAGCGGGGAAGGCACATTGGCAAGTGTCGAAAACTGCGCGCTTTCGGGCGGAGTCGATCCGACACTGTCTTCTGACGACTATTCGGAGGCACTTGACAAACTGACCGCGTACACGTGGAACTGCGTATGCGTGGACGACACATCCGACGGCGTGCGCGCGGCGCTAATCAAGTACATGCACGCGGCGTCCGATGAGGGGCACACCGGCTTTGCGGTCGTGGGCGAGGGCATATCGGTGCCGTTTGCCCAGAGGGTAAAGCACGCCGCCGCTATAAACGATTACAGGATGGTATACGTGGGCGGCGGATGGTACGAGGGCGATGCGCTTATAGACGGCTGCCTTTCCGCGGCGCGCGTTGCGGGCATGATTGCGCGCGTGCCGTCGGACAAGTCGCTGACCCACCGCACGATAAGCAACGCGACGCGCTGCGCCGAGGCGCTGACTCACGCGCGATATAGCGAGAGCACATCGTGCGGCATGCTGACCTTTTCGACATCGCCCACGGGTGCCGTGTGGGTGGAAAACGCGATAACAGCCCTGAGCAATCCCGAAGGCGAGGACGACGCGGGCTGGAAGAAAATAAAGCGCGCGCGAATAAGGTACGAGCTTATGGATCGCGCGAGCGCGACCGTATCGCCCATGGTGGGCAATGTGTCCAACGATCCGGACGGGCGCGCCGCGGTGATACAGGCGCTGGAGGGGCTTATGCGCGCGATGATAAGCGAGGGCAAGTTGCTTTCGGGCGCGACGGTCGCGATCGACCCGGACGCGCCGCCCGCGGGCGACAGCGCGAGCTTTGTAATAGAGGCCGACGACGTGGACGCGCTGGAGAAGGTGTACTTCACATACCGATTCAGCTTTTCTTAAAACGCATTAGGAGGGCAGTATGGCAAGCAGCACATTGGACGTAAGCAAGCTCATGACCGGTAAGGACGGTCAGCTTTTCGTGACGGGCGCGGACTCAAGCCCCATATTCCTGGCCGAGGTGGACGAATTTCAGGCGCAGATTAACTTTTCCAACGTGGACTTTCAGCCGGTCGGGTCTTACTTAGGCTACGCCGTGCCGGTATCGTATACGGTCACACTGACTTTTTCCGAGGCGGTCATACGCGACGACGTTATGCTAAAGCCCATGTATGACGCTTTGGCGGGCGGCTATGCGCCCACGTTCGAATTCTGCGGGCGCTTTCTGTCGCCCGACGGCAGCTATAACCGCCAGGTGTTTCGCGACTGCATACCGTCCGGGCAAATTGACCTGATGGGGCTCAAGCCCGGCGAGATTGTCAAGCGCGCGTGGTCGTTCAGGGTAAACTCGGCGCCGCACCTGCAGCAGTGGATTGAAGGGTAAAGGGGGGCAAATATGGCGGACAAATTCGATAAGAGCCTAAGCGACATTGAGCGCATTTTGACCGCGGCGAACTTTCGCGATGACCCGGACTTACGCGAAACCATTGAGATACAGCGCGGCGGCAAGGTGCTTCTGACATTTAAGATAAGACCGCTAGACGAGCAGGA
Source organism: uncultured Oscillospiraceae bacterium (assembly GCA_964439295.1). Lineage (GTDB taxonomy): Bacteria > Bacillota > Clostridia > Christensenellales > Aristaeellaceae > Fimadaptatus. Next base: position 6,171 of record CAYTOU010000037.1, on the reverse strand, counting down.
GGTGGACGACATGCGCCGCGCATGCACGCGCTACCTGCCCAACCCGGCGGGCGCGGGCTATCCGCGCGTGGAGGGCGATGTCAATCTGGTAAAGCTTAGGTCGCTTAAGATATACACCGCGACCGTCCCCGAGGATCGCGCGCGGCTATGGGACTTAAGCGACGCGCAGGCGCGACTAAATGTCATGCGCGGCGAGGACATGGTTGATTGCCTGCTGATGGCGGGCGAAAAGGACGAAATAATAAGGCGCATAGACGCGCTGTCGGGCTACGGCGCGCGCATATCGGAAAAGATAAAAAACTGATACGGGCCGGCGGCGCGGCCTATATTATGCATTTGATGTTCCAGCGGTGCGGCATTACGCCCGCCGAGGTGCTGGGGCTGGAGCCTAAGAGACTTAACAGGCGCGCGCACGCCGCATTCCTTATCGCGAGCGAGCAAATTGCGCGCGAAGAGGGCGCGCCTTGATTTAAGGGGGTGATCGGTTGGACGAGGTCATAGCGATACATGCGCAACTGATTGACGAGGCGTCACAGCCGCTAAAGGACGTAACAGCGCTAACCGACAGGTTATGCAGTTCGCTAAGCGGCATGCGTGAGCAGCTAAGCGCGATGTATTCGCTTGAAGGCGATGCGCCCGATCAAGGCGGCTCATCGAGCGCAAAGGCGCAGGGCGGCGCATCGGGCGAAAGCGACGCGTCCGCACAGGCAATGCGCGCCCTTTCGGAGCTGTCGCAGGCGGCACTAAGCGCGGGCACGACAGTCAATTCGTCCGCGCAGGGCGTGAGCGGGACGCTTGAACGCACGGGCGCAACTCTTAGCGCGCTAAACACATCGGCGGGCGCGTTAAGCGGGGCTTTGGGCACGCTCAGGGCATATCAGGCTTCGGCGGCATCCGCGGCGCAGTCGGCGGCGAGCGGGCTGCGCCTGAGCGCGAGCGCGGCGACATCCGCGCAAAGGCAGTTGCAGGCTCTAAGCGGCGCGGCATCTTCTTTAAGCGCGCGGCTGGGGAGTATGGGCAGTGCGCAAAAGCATGCCGAGGGCGGCATACTCTCTACACCCCACATGGGCCTGGTCGCCGAGGATGGGCCCGAGGCGATAATCCCACTAAGCGGCAAGCGCCGTACGCGCTCGATTGACCTATGGCAGCGCGCGGGTCAGGCGCTGGGCGTGCGCGCGTACGCGCAAGGCGGCGTGCCCGACATGCCCGCGCCCGCCGCGTACGGCGCGGTAAACATGGGCGGCGTGAACGTCAATATATCGCTTGAATCGCGCGATACGCCTTTGAGCGATATAAGCAGCAGCTCATCTAAGATAGCCGACGAGGTCGCGCGCGCGATTGCCGAGGGACTTGAGCGCGCGCTGCGCAATATGGCATAGGAGGCAAAGTAATGGCGATACGCATAACCGATACGGCATCGGGCGAGATATTCACATTCCCTATGATGCCCGAGTCATTGCAGTACAGCCGCGCGGGCAGGTTTGAACAGCTCAAGCTGCTTTCGGGCGACAAAAGCATACCCACCGGCGAGAGCGCGGGACGAATTGCGTTTGACGGCAAGCTCCCCGGCACGCGGCGCAGTGGCGCGTACATAGGTCAGTACCGCGCGCCCGCCGATGTGCAAAAGCTGTGGTCGACATGGCTGGAGGGCAAACGCCTGCTGCGCATCGCGGTGGGCGGCACGGCGGTGGACGAATACGTGTATCTGGAGAGCTTTAAACTGACATTCTCGGGCGGCTTCGGCGATTGCGACTACTCCATATCGCTTATACGCGCCGATAAGCAGGATGCCGCCGAGGACGCCGCGCGCGTGCGCACGTACACTGTTGTAGAAGGCGAAACGCTATGGGACATCGCGCGCCGATTCTTGGGCGACGGCAGTGCCTACACTAAGCTCATCGACCTAAACTACAGCGAGCTATCCCGCTCGGGCGGCATACACCCGGGCATGACGATCAAACTGCCGGAGAAAAGCGCATGAGCATAAGTGTGCTTTTATATAATGACGGCACGCCGATTGACTTAAGCGAATACGTATGCGCGCTGGAGTGGGGCGACATGAAGGGCGAGCTGGCGGCGCGCGCGCAGATAGACATACCCGCGCAGGTGGGCGGGCGCGAGCTGTCCGACCTGGCCAAGCTCAACGCGCCGCTTGAGATACTCATATCGGACACACGCGTGTTTTCGGGCATTGTGTGGGACTATACGCTACTGGACGGGCGCAATGTGCGCATGAACTGCTATGACCGGATGATATTCCTAAGCGGCAGCACGGACTTTGCTTATTTTAGCGCCGGATACTCGACCCGGCGTATTATCGAAAGCATATGCCGCCGCCGCGATGTTTCACTAAACTACACGTACAAAAGCACTACGCACGGGCGCATAAGCTACCGCGCGCGCAATGTGGCGGATCAAATCGTATCCACACTGGACGCGGCAAAGAGCATATGCGGCACGGACTACTTCATGCGCATGGAGGGAAATACGCTGCACGTGGGCGCGATGGGCGAAGGCGACGCGGTATGCGCGATAGACCGCGCGCGGGCGACCGGATACAAGTACGGGCGCAGTATGGATAACCTGATAACCCGCGCGGTGGTCATAAGCGGCTCGGACAGCGCGCTGCGCGTGCGCGAAACGCTGGACGGCGATACCACGCTTGGCATACTGCAGGCGGTCGTGGACAGCGCGGGTCAGAGCATAAGCGACGCCCGCGCACAGGCGAGGGAGATGCTCCGCGGGCGCGGCACGCCCGAAGAGACAATCGAAATCGAATGCACGGACACGCCCACGCTGCGCCGGGGCGACCGCGTGCGCATAGACGTGGACGGCATTGAGGGGCAGTACGACGTATTGGGCGTAATGCACGATAGGGCGATAAAGATGCAATTGACGCTCAAGCGGCATGAAGATGGGGGCGACTAAACTATGCATAGCGGTATAACGCGCCTGGCGGAGGTTCTGCGCGCGCGCGAACGCACGGCGGACAGCGGGCTATTCTGCGCGAAGGTAAGCGCGGCGGGCGCGCTGGATGACGGATGCGGCATAAGCGTGCCTAAAGGCGACTACATGGCGCTGGAGTGCGCGGGCGACTTGAATACGGGCGATGAGGTGCTGGCGGCATGGGTGGACGAAACCGCGGTGGTGCTGGGGCACATGCGCGCGTTGAATTAAGAAGGGGATGAACGCATATGGCGACCGCGTTTGCGGTGCCCGAGGCCGCGCGCTCGGGTGGATCGACTGCGCATTGGGGCATTGCGCCCGAGTTTGACTATGACACCGGCGATATAGTACTTGACAGCGCGGGGCGCGTCGAGATGGCGGACAAGGCGCAGAGCTGGATTGAGTGGTGTCAAAAGGCCATTATAACCCAGCGCGGCGCGTACGGCGCGTACCCGTCGTTCGGCGCGGATATGCTTTCGGCAATGAACGCGGGCGGGCGCGAGGCATCTGAGGCAGCAATAGCCAACGCCGCCGCCGATGCGCTGCTTAATGACCCGTGCGGGCGCACGCTTTCGGTGGGCGAATTCGCATTCGAGTGGGCGGGCGACAGCGTGGAAATCACATTCAAGGTATGCGGCGCGGATGGCGCGAGCGGCAATGTCAATGCGCGCCTGAGCGCGGCGGTTTAAGGGGGGAATTTTATATGAGCGACACACCCGCCTTCACGCTGCCCGACTTTCTAAAGGGGCAGTCGGCGGACGATATACATGCCGAAATGCTGAACAGCCTTTCCGACGAATACGACAAGTCCGAAGGCGGCTTCATATGGGACTTGACATACCCGACCGCGCTTGAAAAGGCGCGCGCCGCGCAATACCTGATACCCGAGGCACTGCGCGCGATGTTCCCGTGCTGGGCGCGCGGCGATATGCTGGATATGCATGCCCAGAATCGCGGCATGGCGCGCCGCGCGGCGACATATGCCGAATGTACGATTGAGCTTTGCGGCACGGACGGCACGCGCATACCCGCGGGCACGAGCTTTTCGACAATGGGCGGCATAGCGTTTAAGACGCTTTCGGATTGCCTAATCCAAAATGGCACAGCCGAAGTCGCTGCGCGCGCCGTCAACGCGGGCGCGGACGGCAATGTCGCCGCGGGCAGCATATGCCGATTGGATGTATCCATACAGGGACTAAACACAGTCAATAACGCGCACGCGGCTAAGGGCGGCGCGGATCGGGAGGATGACGACTCGCTGCGCGCGCGAATCGCGCTGTACGACACATCGCGCGGCGAGAGCAATGTGGGCTCCATGTCCGACTACAGGCGTTGGGCGCTGGAGGTCGCGGGCGTGGGCGATGCGGTTGTAAAGGGCGCGCAGGACGATAGCGGCACGGTTGAGATAATCATAACCGATGCGCAGGGCGCGGCGGCAAGTGACGCGCTCATAAAGCAGGTCGAGGAGCACATAATGTCGCCCGACGACCCGTATAGCCGCCTGGCGCCCATAAACGCGTTAATCGCGGTCAAGACGCCCGCCGCGCGCGAGATAAGCGTATCGGCGCAGGTAGTGATAGGCGCGGTCGAGCTTGACGCGGTCAAAAGCGCGTTTGAAGACGCGCTCAAGGAATACTTCTCTTCGGTGCGCGGCGGCACGGTGCGCTTGACTCAGGTGGGCGCGCTGCTTAGCGGCATTGAGGGAGTAAGCGACTATTCGCTTTTGACGCTGGACGGCGCGACCGACAACATCGAGCTTACCGATATGCAACTGCCCACACTTCCCGCCGATGGAGTGAACATATATGTATGACGAGTACTTGACACACGACGCGTCGCGCAGAATGGCGGGCGCGATATCGCCCATATACAAGGACGCGCGGAGGTTTTTGGAAATACTGGACGCGCTGGGCGGGCAGATGCAGGAGCTGAATACCTGGGCGGAGCAGCTTAAAAGCCAGGCACTGCCGCAAACCGCCGATTGGGCGCTCACGCTATGGGAAAAGCAGTACGGCTTGGACGGCGGCGGCATGGATACCGCCAAGCGCCGCGCGCAGCTGATAAGCCGCGTGCGGGCGGTGGGCTCAGCCAATCCGGATGCTATATGCCGGCGCGCCTCGGCGGCGGCGCACTGCGATGTGCGCGCGGTCGAAAACACCGCCGCGAACGAATTCACGCTATACGCAAACGCGATAGAGCTATCCGAAGACGCGCTGCGCGCCGCCGTGGACGATGTCAAGCCCGCGCACCTGACTTACCGCGTAAAGCGTGAAAAGTACGCCGACTGCACACTGCAAGCCGCGTGCGGCATAAGGTGGGCGCGCAGGTATGCGCTTAGGCAAAACGATTGATAAGGGGGGAGCATATGGCACTTACCGATTTTGTATTGACCGATGTCGGGCGCGCGCTTATCGCGCGGGCGGCGCTGGGCGAAGAGATTGTTTTCACGCGCGGCGCGGTGGGCAAGGGCGCACTGAGCGCGGGCAGCGAAAGCCAAAAGCGCACTCAAATGTGCGACGCGGTCGCCGACATGAACGTATGCGCGCCCGAAGTATCGGGCGATACGCTGCGCGTGCGATGCCAGTTCACCAACGCCGACGGCAGCGGCGGCTACATACCCGCCTTTCGCCTGAACGAGTGCGGGCTGTTCGGGCGGCTAAAGGGCGATGCGCAGGACGTGCTCATCGCCTACGGCAACACGTTTGACGCGAACGCGGGCGACCTGATCGCCCAAACCGAATGCGAGTTTGAGATAGAATTCGCAATAGCGATTTCGGGCGCGGAGCAGATGCAGTTTTCGTCAACCGGCCTGATATTCGCAACGCAGGATGACCTAAACACCCACACCCAGTCGGCCAGCACGATAACGGCGGGCATACTTTCGGGCAAGGTGCTTGCAAACGCATCCGCGGCGGCGCTCGGCGACAAGCAGGTGCGTAATATTGTGATAGCGACGGTGGAGCCGGATAGCGCGGCGGAGGGGGATATTTGGTTGAGTTATAGCTAGTGACTAGTGACTAGTAGGCGAGTGACTAGTTAGAGTTAGAATGCGGGGCAACGGCGTGGCTTTAGCATTCTAACTCAAACTAGTCACTAGTCACTCATAACTAGTCACTAAAAAAGCGACCGAAGGGAGCGACATGAAGTATTACTACAAAAAGTACGAAGTAGGGCAAGTCTACGCGGACAGGTACACAACGTTCAGCTATAAGGGCACGGGTACGT